>JAFEAS010000039.1:62028-62653 GCA_018266315.1 Chloroflexi bacterium SZAS-1
CCCTTGCTGGCGGTATAGGCAATTTGGGGTGTGGCCGCGCCCACCAGCGCCACAAACGAGGCCACATTAATGATCGAGCCGCCGCCCGCACGCCGCAATGCCGGAATGCCGAACTTGCAGCCCAGGAACACGCCCTTGAGGTTAATGTTCATGGTCAAATCCCACACCGACTCCTCAGTCGTCATGGCGTTGTCGTCGTCGCTGTGCATAATGCCCGCATTATTGAACAGGACATTCAGCTTGCCGAACTGCGCTTCAGCTGCGCGCACCATGCCCTCGGCATCCGCCGCTTTCGACACATCGGCGTGAACATACGCGGCACGCCCGCCCGCTGCCGCGATCTCGCCCACCACTGCTTGCCCGGCGGCGTCGTTCACATCGGCTACC
Organism: Chloroflexi bacterium SZAS-1; assembly: GCA_018266315.1. GTDB lineage: Bacteria > Chloroflexota > Chloroflexia > Chloroflexales > Roseiflexaceae > Kouleothrix. The sequence continues at coordinate 62,416 of JAFEAS010000039.1, forward strand.
ATAATTGCCGCGCCCTCACTGGCCCACAGCAGGGCAGCCTCGCGGCCAATCCCCGAACCAGCGCCGGTGATTAAGGCTACTTTGTCTTGTAGTCGCATATATTCTCTCAAGAACCAAGAACCGAGAACCAAAAACCGCTGTCGCGCACCGGTTCTTGGTTCTGAGTTCTTGCTGCTTCGCTTTAGGCCCGCTCGAAGAACCGCGCGCGCTCCCAGCTGGTCACCACTTCATCGAACTT
>JAFEAS010000003.1 GCA_018266315.1 Chloroflexi bacterium SZAS-1
TTGGCTTTGTAGTGCGTAATGCGTTGCACATACTATACAAGTATTCAACCGAATTTGGTATTACACAGCTTAAACGCCAAGCATTTGCAGCAGCGCGGCCAGCATCGGCAGAATAAAGACGAGCGTAAACACAACCAGAAGCATAAATATGACGACTTTTGGCGATGTAGCGGGCGGCGGCTGAATACGCGGCACTTCACCCTGAAGCGGCACAACTACATCGGCCCCAGCCTTGTTGTGAATGCGCACGGTCGGGCTGCGCGGCGCGGTAGGCATTTTGGATGGGTCGATCTCAAGCGCGATGCTCGCCGACTGGCCGGGCAGCAGGGTTATTTTTTCGGTAGGCGTACTCATCCAGAAGGGCAGCATCATTGAAACGAGCGCATAACGACGGCCTGCGTTACGGATCGTTAGCTGCGTCGTGGCGCGGTCGCCATTAAGCGCGAGCGTAAAAGCCTTGGTATCGAGGCTGGCTTTATCGACGGTGAGGATTGCGCCATCGGCCCCAAAGCCCGCTGGATCGAGCAATGCCAGCGCTGCGTCGAGGGCCGCATTGGCATCGTTCGGGTTATGCTGCCGACACGCCCGCAGTTTCGCCGCAAGGTCAAGCTTTACCCAGTTGAATTGAACCTGGTCGGCCAGGCTATGGCTCAGCCATTCGGTCGCTTCGGCCCAGTGCTGCTCACACCAATGCACCAGATCGTGCTCATTCCGGATCGCCTGCTGGTCGGGTGCATAGAGAATGCGCCGACTTTCGGGCAGAAGCAAGGCTTCGAGCTGTTCGCGTAGCGACGCAGCTGTTGGGCGCTTTGCCGGGCTAGGATCGAGCGCCGCCCGCAAAATTGCGCCGAGATAGCCCAAATACCCCAGGCGCGGGAAGGTGAACGGATGCGCGCTGGGGTCGTCGTCGGTGACGAGATGGTAGAGCGTTGCAGCAAGCGCATAAATATCGCTGCTCAGGTCGCTCTGGCCCTGGTACTGTTCGGGCGCAGCATAGCCTGGCGTGCCGAAAGCCATCGTCTGCGCGGCACCGCCCGACGATGCCAGCAACCGCCCCCGCGCTGCGCCAAAATCAACAAGAAACAGGTCGTTGCTCTGGGCACTAAGAATCAGGTTGGCTGGCTTAATATCGAGATGCAGCACAGGCGGCGTGCGGCTCGCCAGATATTCGAGCGTGCGGCACAATGCTACGCCCCAATGAATGACCTCGCCGATCGGGTAGGTGTGCCCGCTGATCAGCTTCTGCGAATTCAGATCTTGCCGGGTGAGGCCCTGCAGCAAGTCGTGCCCATCAATATAGGCCATCACAATATAGGTTTGCCCGGCCTGCTCGAAGTAGCTAAAAATCTGCGGGATGGTTGGGTAGGTTAACGCGGCCAGGGTACGCGCCTCACGTTCGAAGCGGGCGCGGGCCGCCTGTATTTCCTGCACCTGGGTGGGGCTACTATCATCAAGCAGCGCTTTAATCACCACCGTGCGCTCAAACGCCTCGTGGTCGGTTGCCAGGTAGAGCGCACCCATACCACCCCGCGAGAGCGGGCGCTGAATGGTATAGCGCCCGTGTGCCAGCACATTGCCGGGTTGTAGCGGCGTGGCAGGCGCTAGCATTGGGGCGACTATCGGCGGCAGCGCCGAGCTGGCCGCGATGGCGAGTATTCGCCCGCAGGTGTCGCAAACAGGGGTTTGTGGCGAAAGTGGAGATTGGCAGCTCGGGCAGCGTTCAAGTGTATTCATTATCATTACTCCTAGCACTATAGTACGTGCCGGAGCAATCAAAGTTGCAGCCCATCACCCGCTAAACGCCGAGCTTGCAAGAAAGGTGTGCTGGCACTAATTTAGCCGCTTGAAGCGATTCTCGGTGCCTGCGCGCAGCCGCTGAATATTCTCGCGGTGCAAATAAACCACGAATAAGGCGCTGAACCACACAAAAACCGCATAGGTCAGCGGCAGCCACCCACTGAAGTAAAAGAATGTACCTGCCAACAGTGTCGTGGCTGCGGCAGTGAGCGACCCTACCGATGAAATGCGCGAAATCAGGAAGGCACTGACCCAGGCAATTAAACCAACCAGCACCAAAAGCGGCGCGATTACCAGCAGCACGCCGCCGCTCGTTGCTACCGCTTTCCCGCCCTTAAAGTTAAGGAACAAAGAAAAGGTGTGCCCAAGAATTGCTGCAATGCCTACCAGCACAATTGCGATATAGTGACCAGGAAGCAGGCGCACCGCCGCCAGAGTTGGCAGCAAACCCTTTAGCATATCGAGTGCGGCGGCTACCAGAAATGGCCCAAAGCCAGCCGAACGCCACACATTTGCACCACCAATATTGCCACTTCCTACCGTGCGCAAGTCAATCCCACGCGCACGCGCCACCAGGAAGCTAAACGGCACCGACCCGGCCAAATATGCGGCCACAATTAGCCCGGCCGCCAATACAATCTGCGATGTTGACATCTATGTCCTCCGCTTGTTGCTGCTTTATGTGCGAGCATGCTCGCTGCATAGGCATTATACCGCAGTGCGGCGGCGGAGTTCTGTTAGCAACTGCTCAGGCTGGTGGCGAAACATTTCCCAGGGTAATACGCCGCTGGCAATATCTTGCAAAATGGCCCACAGCGCCTGGTTGGTAGGTGCACTGGTTCCCGCTTGCGTAGCCGCGCGCGCCACTGCGCCATACAAAAATTCGCCCTCCGAGCGCGGGTTACCGCGCACCAGGTCAAGCTGGAGCGATGGTAGTTTACGCCCACGCCCACCTGCCACCACGCGCCGAAGGATCGGGTTCAGTAGCGGGGCGGGAATAGTGCGCATTGCGGTCGCCAGCAGGGCAGCTGGATAACGCGGCAGGTTCAGCGGTTCAATACCCAGGCGATCCATCACAGCCAGCGCTTCGCGGAAGGCGCGCCGCTCGATTGCGAGCAATTGGCGGTTGGCATACACCTCGGCCACCGACATATCGAGAATTGCGGCAGTCGCATTGCCCAGCATATTCAGCAGCGCCTTCGACCACTTGAGCGCGCGGTAATCGCCGGTTTCGGTAACGCTAAACCCGGCGGCACGCAGCACAGTTGCGGCCTGGATTGCCGCCGCCTGCGCACCCGGTGCGACCGGTGCAATACCAATGCCGCCCGCTTTAGCCACTGCAATCCGGCCCGGTGCCTCAATTTCTACCGATGTCGTAATCGCCCCGCTCAGCACACGCCCAGCACCAAAGCGTTCGGCTAAAACCTCTTCGTTCCCAATGCCATTTTGGAGTGTCATCACATACAGCGGCTGTAGTGCGGCCAGATCGGGCAGCGCGCCGACCGTGTCGTACCCTTTGACACAGAGAATCGCTAGCGTAGGCGGCTGATCGGCAGGCAGCAGCGCGGTGGGACTCGTAATCGTCACCAGCCCATCAACTGCTTGCACCTGGCCTTCGGCGCTAATGCGCAGGCGCTGCTGTTCAATCGCGGCGGCCACTGTAGGGCGGGCCAGCAGAATAGTACGCTGACCCGCTTGGGCCAGGCGCCCGGCAATCAGCAGGCCGATCGCCCCTGCGCCAAACACAACTATTGCCACGCGTAACCTTTCTATCGTTGCCAGCGTTTGTAGCTACGGGAACTTTTACAGCCTATGGCTATCGTACCAAGATCGTCAACCTATCAGCTGCGGTTGGTATTATGCTCGATACAATGAATAACCGCTTCCTGATGCCCTAAAGGCCATAGCTAACAGGTTGCACTACCTGCCACCAACGCTCTACCATTGCAGAAGGACAGTATAGTACAGCATCTCTTTTGAATACGCCAGCGTTATATATTCATGAAAAAAGCAATTTGGTTGCAGTTTAGATCAGAAATCTGCGCTTGCACCTAGCGGATATTGTACGGTACAATATCTTTCGCAGTATGAATGATGTGCCCAGAATAACCCAACGTAGTAATCTCGGGCACTCCAGAAAGTCAAAATATTTATGAAAAACCTTGGTCGCTTGTTCCCGATATTTGCATTATTGCTGATGATATGGCCTGCAAATGCCGCCGCGATGCCCACACAGTTGGGTAATGTGGTTGCGGATGAGCTAGTAGTGAAGCTACGGCCAGGAACATCGTTGGCGCACAATGGGCACGTATTAGGTACGAACACCGATATTCTTAGCGCCCTATTACGCGATAGCGGCACCTCGGCGGCCCAAGAGTTGGGCGCGCGAAGTAACACCTTCCGCGTGCATGTCGCTAGCGGCACCAATATTAGCCGCCTGGTGCGGGCATTAGCAGCGAACCCCGCCGTAGTGTATGCCGAGCCTAATCATATTCGCACAGCCATGCGCGTGCCCGCCGACCCGGTGATAACCCAGCAGTGGGCGTTGCGCAACATCCACGCCTACGAAGCGTGGGATATTACTACCGGCGGCGATGTAACCATTGCATTGCTCGATACCGGCGTATCGCCTTCGCACCCAGATCTGCGGGATAAGCTGCTGAATGGGTATGACTTCTACAATAACGATGCCGACCCAAGCGACGACGAAGGGCACGGCACCTATACCGCTGGCGTCGCCGCTGCTAGCACCGATAATGGCGTAGGCATCGCCGGGATTTGCTGGGGCTGCAACATCCTCCCCGTGAAGGTACTCGGCAGCCGCGGCCAGGGCGACGATGCAACGATTGCCCAGGGCATTCGGTGGGCCGTTGATCAGGGCGTGCGCATTATTAGCATGAGCCTGGGCGGGCCTGACGATACCCAGGTAATGCGCGATGCCGTGCAATATGCGCACGATCGCAATGTTCTGATTATTGCGGCCTCGGGCAATGGCCAGGCCGATGGGAATAAGCCAAACTATCCGGCGGCATACCCCACTGTTCTGGCAGTTTCGGCTACCAATAGTAACGATGGCGTTACCGGGTTTTCCACTACCGGCAGCTTTGTCGATATTGCCGCGCCGGGTGTGGGCCTGTGGAGCACGATCTGGAACCAACGCGAGGGTGATAGCTATGGGGTTGAGAACGGCACCTCGGCTTCGTGCCCGCATGTTGCTGGGGCTGCGGCGCTGGCACTAACGCTACGCCCCGACCTGAGCGCCGACCAGCTGGCCGAAATCCTGGAAGCTGCTGCCGATGATGAGGGTGCACCAGGTAAAGACCCAGAGTATGGCTATGGGCGGCTTAATCTGCTGCGCACAGTGCAGCTCGCTGCCGACCCGAACATCCTGAGCCGCTCGGTTATTCGCGGTGTGGTTACTGGTGCGCAAGGCGGCCAGGTCACCGTATCGCTCAGCAATGGCCAGCAGACGCAGCCCGGCCCGGATGGGACATATCGCTTTGAGAATCTACCAGCAGGCGCGTATACGGTTACGTTAAGCGGCCCTGGCGGGGTAACTACATCGCAGCAAACCTGGGTGAGCGGTACGCCACTGAGCGTAGCAACCCTAAACTTTAGCTTTAGCCCCGATGCGTCGCAATATTTCGCGCCAGTTCCGGCCCCCGCCGATGGCGCAACCTATTTCGCCGAAACTGGGCATACACTCCGGGGTGTTTTCAAAGCGTATTGGCAGAAACATGGTGGACTGCCGATCTTTGGCTACCCCACAAGCGAGGAATTTGTTGAGCGCGGCGAAGATGGCCGCGAATACACAGTACAGTATTTCGAGCGGCATCGCTTTGAACTACACCCTGAGAATGCCACACCCTATAACGTGCTATTGAGCCGCCTGGGCGATACTATTCTTCAGCTTAATGGGCGCAATTGGTACGATTTCTCCAAGAGCGCGGCTAAACCAGGATGTGTCTATTTCGAAGCTACCGGGCACAGCCTGTGCGAGCCATTCTTGAGCTACTGGCGCGCAAATGGGCTTGAGCTCGATGGGCGGCGTGGCAAAAATTATGCTGAAAGCCTGGCATTGTTTGGCGCACCACTCTCGGAACCGCAAGTCGAAACCTTGTCGGATGGACAATCGTATATTGTGCAGTGGTTCGAACGCGCGCGCTTCGAAAGCCACGGCGATAGCGGGGTACTCCTCGGCTTGCTCTCGAATGAACTGGCTGCCGCGCGCGGCTGGCGCCATTAGGTACTAAACAGGGGCGCGTCTATAACGGCGCGTCCCTGGCATTGCTGTGCGCGTCTCAGCGAAAACGAATATATATCGTTTGGTTCTTTTCAAAACAATGCACGAAAAACGCGAATTGGAACGTTTATCATGCACGAATTGCTCTACTAGTTTCCGAGCACTTGTCGTGCGGCATATTTTGGTAGCTTGGAGCACTACCAGCACGAGCAGCATAGAACGAATGTGTGGCACTGAACCACCAATGCTGTTTTGCACGCCAGTGTATCGAAGAAGATATTCTTTCGTTCTAGACTAATTTAGGAGTGAGAAAATGGTACAGGCACGTTTATCGAAATTGATTTTGCTGATGTTTGCCGTTGCAGCTATGCTGGTAGTGGCCCCAAGCGGGAACGCATATGCCCAAACCGGCCAGCGCTGCTTTGCGGAAACGAATCAGTGTATCGAAGGGCGGATTCGTGAGTTTTGGGAGCAGAATGGTGGTTTACCGGTGTTTGGGTTGCCAGTAACCCCACTGCAGGTGGAAACTATTGAGAATCGCCAGCTGCAGGTGCAGTGGTTCGAGCGCAATCGTCTAGAACTCCATCCGGAGAATGCGCGCCCCTACGATGTGCTGCTGGGCCGCCTGGGCGCCGATCGCCTGGCGCAGCAGGGCCGCGATCCGTTCACATTCCCCAAGAGCGGCCCGCAGAACGGCTGCCGATTCTTCCAGGAAACCGGGCACAATGTCTGTGGCGATATTCTGAAGGCATGGCGCGCAAGTGGCCTGGAATTTGACCGTAAGAAAGGCAAGAGCGAGGCCGAAAACTTGGCGCTGTTTGGCCTGCCACTGAGCGACCCGCAGGTAGAAACGCTGAGCGATGGCAAGCAGTATACCGTGCAGTGGTTCGAGCGCGCGCGCTTCGAGCTGCACCCCGAGAATCAGCCGCCGTACAACGTGCTGCTGGGCCTGCTAGGGAACGAGATTCGCGCCGCCAAGGCTGCACCGCCTGCGCCCTCAACCCCGCCAGATCCCTGTGCCGATGTGCATGATCCCGTGAATGGCCGTATTCGCCCGGCAAAATGTGTCAAAGCTGGCACAACGATGTCGATGGATGTGTATGGGTTTGCACCAAATGACCAGGTTGGCTACTGGCTGACCGCGCCTGATGGCAGCGTGTTTGGTACACGCCGTACCTATAGCATTGGGCCTGATGGGCAGGCGACCGATCTGCGCTTCGATACCACCGATATGGAGCCAGGCCAGTGGTTCTGGGTCTTCCAGAGCTCAACCGATAGCTCAAAGACGGCGATCATCTACTTTAAGATCCTGGCACCGTAAACAAAAGTATGAGAACTCTCGCTTACCTGGGCAAAATCTTCGTGGTGATTGTTGGCGTTACGCGCTAACAATCACCACAAAAAAAGGAACCTGCTACCACAAGCGAAAGTCCTGCATATTTAGCTAACATAACGGTCGGGGCGGTATTGCCGCCCCGACCGTTATTATTGCGAAATATTGAGAACGATACCTGACGCAACGCTATCACGTTTTCGCGGTTCGCTCAGTTTCCTGTTGTGCTAATAGCTGGTCGTACTGCTCTTTCGATATGTAGGTGCCGCCTTCAATCTGGCGTTGAAGCTCGCGCCGGTTGCGATCGTATTCGATCTCGGCGCGTATCAGGCGGAAACAGCGCGAGTCCATTATCTCTTTAATCAGGCGATAGCCGGTTGCCTCTTCGTCTTCACCATATTCCATCACCAGGTCGTTTCGTGGGTCGATACGAACATGAACAGGCGCGTTACAGCGATTACAGCGAACATAGAGGTGGATGGCGGTATCGGCGGCGGGTGTGTCACCACCACCAAACAATCGCTTAATTAAGTTCATTGTGATGCTCCTGCGGATGATGCACTTCTTCGAAGGCGCGCTGGCACGTGCTGCAGCGGCCAGGGATGGCGAGATGGTGCAGCTGCGCGCTAAAGGCGTAGCGCTCTTGCAAGTGGGCTTTCAGTGCGCTTAACAGGTCGTCGTCGATCTCTTCTTCATAACCACAATCCTGGCAAATAAGGTGGTGGTGCGTTCCGCCGCGCACATATTCGTAGCGCAGTGGGCCGGTGCCGCTGGCAAGCGGCGCTACAAGACCAACATCCTGCAGCCATTGTAGTGTACGATAGATCGTTGCAATATTAATATATGGATGTTGCCCAACGACTGCAGCATACACTTCTTCAGCGGTAAGGTGTTTACCCTGCCGCACCACCTCTAGTACCATGAGCCGCTGTGGTGTGAGCCGGTGGCCCTGTTTGCGCAAAATTGCAGCATCGTCGCTGTGATCCATATCTGTTCCTGTGGGTCGGTGGCGATGCCGCAGATTGGGTTGTGTGGCATACGTCTGTGTGTACTGGC
>JAFEAS010000040.1:0-5379 GCA_018266315.1 Chloroflexi bacterium SZAS-1
AGCAGGCGGCTGCCGTCGGGCCGCCAGACGAAGCGCGGGGTGAGCCAGGGGTCAAGCCAATACGGGGTATTTGCGGCGTGCGGCGCGGCTTCGGCTGCCGTGCGCGCGATACTGGGGAGCGCCACCGGCGCGGCGCTTCCATCGGCAGCCAGCACCAGTGGCTGGCCAGGCTGCTGGAGCGTGAGGATGGTCATGCCACGCCGGTCGGGGGTGGGCACAACGAAGGGATTTTCCAGCGCCGGTGCCAGCTCACGCACGCTGCCGTTGGCAGCGACGAGCTGCAACGCTGCGCCGGTAATCTGCTCGCCTCGAAAAATGGGGACGGCGACCGCGATCGCTTGCTGCGCGGCCAGCCAGTGAGGGCGATCGAAGGCGGCAGAAATGGTACCAAAGCGCGTGAACGTCCCAGTGTCAACGGCAAAGAGATCGAGCGCGCTCCTTGGCGGGTTGGAAACCTTCTGCGTGAGCAAGAGCTGGCGATTATCGGGGAGCCATTCGCTTACGCGCGGCAGGCCCTCGGTCTGCACCACCTGTGGCTCCGTGAAATGGTATGCCGCCAGCGGCGGAGGTGCCCCAACGGGCGGGGCGGCCTGTGGCAGCGGGAAGGTGCAGGCGGAGATAGGTGTGGGCTGGGTTTGCGCAATCGGTTCATCGGGTATGGCAGTTGCAGGTACTGTGGGGCGCGCGCTGCTTGCTGCTGATTGTGGTTGTGCGGTAGGTGCTGCCTGGCGGGCGGGCGTGGTAGTATCGGGTGTCCTGCAGGCAGCCAGGACGCACGCCATTATTGCTGCTACCGCAAGGCGGGTAGCATATACGCGTCGTTGCATTGTGTGCTCGCTACTCTTCGTTTGGCTAGAATATCATTATATCGCAATTATTAGAATGAAAAACAGCTTAATATATACATAACGATTTAATATTGTGAATTTGCGTGCAAAGAATGGTTAAGGCTACGATTTTAATCTATGCTGTCATAAAGGGTCGTAGGAGAATGACGCAGCGCCATTGCACATAGGCGGCTTATGGCAGGCAGAGTATGCTAGAATGAGCATAGCGTCTCTGTTGTTTCGTGCTAGCTCAGGAGCCTACCGCGTGTCTGTACCAACCTGCATCTACTGTGGCGCGCCGCTCAACCGCCCGAATGCCCGCTTTTGCACGAGCTGCGGGCGCGCGCAAACCCCGGCCAGTCCGGCGGTGCTCAACCCGCCCACGCCCGCTGTGCCGTCTGCGGCTGGCGAGCTGCCCGCGCGAGCCGGTGCGCGGCTGGTAATTCAGGATGAAGGGCAGACCCGCGATGTGCCATTAGGTAGCCAGCCGCTCGCGCTTGGCCGCGCCACAACGAACGATATTGTGCTGGTTTCGCGCTTTGTGTCGGCGCGGCACGCCCGCATTGAGCCGCACGGCGCGGCGCACCAGCTGGTGGATATTGGCTCGACCAACGGGCTGCTGTTCGAGGGCCGCCGCCTCGCGCCCAACTCCCCGCTGCCGCTGAGCGATGGCATGGTGCTGCGGATTGGCGACCCGGCCACCGGCAACTTCGTCACGCTTACCTACCACAACCCGGTGGCGGCGCGTGCCGCCCAGGCCGATACCGTCGCGCATAGCTATCCGCTCGACCCGAACGACCCGCAGATCACGATTGGCCGCGAGGGCAGCGAAATTGTGCTGGAAAACCCGCAGGTGTCGCGCAACCATGCGGTGATCGAGCGGGTGGGTGGGAAGCACGTCTTGCGCGATGTTGGTTCGTCCAACGGCACCTTCGTCAACGGCCAGCGCATCAGCCAGCACACGCTCGCGCCCGGCGATGTCATCCAGATCGGCGCGTTCAAGCTGGTGTACGACGGCGACAGCCTCGACCAGTACGACCAGCGCGGCGCGCTGCGCATCGATGCGCGTAACCTCACGCGCGAAGTACAGCGCAATGGCAAAACCCGCGCCATCCTGAAGGATGTGTCGCTCTCGATCGCGCCACGCGAGTTTGTGGCTGTGGTCGGTGGTAGTGGTACCGGCAAAAGCACGCTAATGAACGCGCTTTCGGGCTATGCCCAGGCAACCAGCGGCCATGTGCTGGTGAATGGCGACGACTACTATCGCAACTTCGATGCCTACCGCACTGTGCTGGGCTACGTGCCGCAAGACGATATTATCCACCGCACGCTGCCAGTCGAGCGGGCACTGGGCTATGCCGCTGAGCTGCGCCTGCCAGCCGACACCGCGCCCGCCGAAATTACCCAGCGCATCACGCGCGTGCTCGACGACGTGGACATGACGCCGCACCGCGACACGCTGGTCGAAAACCTTTCGGGCGGGCAGCGCAAGCGCGTGAGCATTAGCGCCGAGCTGCTGGCCGACCCCTCGTTGTTCTTCCTCGATGAGCCAACCTCGGGCCTCGACCCTGGGCTTGAGAAGAAGATGATGTACACGCTGCGTCGCCTGGCCGATAGTGGGCGCACGGTGGTGCTGGTGACGCACGCCACCGCCAACATCAGCCAGTGCGACCACGTCGCGTTCATGTCCGACGGGCGCATGGTGTACTTTGGCCCGCCCGCCGAGGCGCTGCCATTCTTTGGCGTTGGCAGCGGCGATTTTGCCGACATCTACACCAAGCTCGAAGGGCGCGCCACACCTGATGACGCCGACCGCTGGGCGGTGGTGCAGCGCGACTTGCAGGCTGAATACGATGCCTGGAACGCCAAGAACCCCGCTGGCACAGCCAGTTCTCAATTCTCAGTTCTTGGTTCTGCCCCGACGCTGGCCGAGCTGTGGGAAATGAAATTCCGCGCCGCGCCACAGTATGCGCGCTACGTCGCCGGGCGGCTGGCGCAAGCCCCGGCCGGGCCAGTGGCGGGCGGGCAGGGCGGTGGGGGCAGCAGCGCGCCGCGCGTGTCGCCGCTGCGGCAGTTTGGCATCCTGGCGCGGCGCTACCTCGACCTGATCATTCAAGATCGGCGCAACCTGGGCATTCTGCTGCTGCAAGCGCCGATCATTGGCCTGCTGCTCATGCTGGTGTCCAGGGCCGATGCGCTGGTAGGCGAAAACACCTTTGCGAGCGAAGCCAAGAAAGTGCTGTTCATGCTCGCCACCGTGGCAGTCTGGTTTGGCATTATCAACGCCGCGCGCGAAATTACGAAAGAATCGCCGATCTTCCGGCGCGAGCGGCTGGCGAACTTACGCATCGGGCCATATGTGCTTTCGAAAATCGCGATTCTGCTGCTGCTGGTCATCGTGCAGAGCGCGCTGCTCCTCGGGCTGGTGGCGCTCAAAGTCCAGCTGCCTGCGATGGGCGTGCTGCTGCCCGGCTGGCTTGAGCTGTATGTCACCACCTTGCTCACCGCGCTAGCGGGCCTGGCCATGGGGCTGGCAATCTCCGCGTCGGCCTCCACCCCCGATCGGGCGATCTCGATCGTGCCGCTTGCGCTCATCCCGCAGATTTTATTTGCGGGCGTGATCTTCACGCTGGGCGATGGCTTCAGCGTGCAGCGGCTGCTCTCGTGGTTCACGATTAGCCGCTGGGCGATGGATGCCTATGGCACGACGGTAAACCTGAACGAGCTGCCCTTCCAGCCCGGTATGCTGCGTGTGGCGAAGGACGAATATGCCTTCACGGTGGGGCATTTGCTCACGCGCTGGGGCATGCTGCTGCTGTATATGCTGGTGTGCCTGGGCATCACCGCCTGGCAGCTCAAGCGCCGCGACCAGCAAGTATAAGCCGTAGGTTGATTGCCACAAAGACGCGAAAACCCGAAGGTAAGCGTAAACCTTCGAGTCTTCGCGTCTTTGTGGTAGAAAAGAAGAAGCCCTACATAAGCTGTTGCAGAGTTTGCTGGTGTCTTGCTATTTGGCAGCAATGTTCTCTGTTCTAAGGTTGTAGAGTCGTTGGTATAAATATTCGTCCGCGCGCTGGCAGTCCAACAAATATCCCATTGCTGTTGTAGACGATAATATTATTCTTGTTCGCTGGACTTATGCTAAACATAGGCGCTTCTGGGAATGAGGCCGGTTGTGGAATGGGATCAGATAACCGTTTTTGCCACTGTTGCGCTCCGTCAGGCAGGAAGTAGATGTAATTGTCGGAGGCGCTGTACAAGGTATAGGTTTGTGGATCTAAGACTAACCAGCGTAAAGGTAATCCCTCAACCCCTTTATCGAGCAAGGCCCATACACCGCCCCCATTAGTTGTTTTATATACTCCATCGTGCTCAGTAAGTGCAAAAACAATATCTGCGTTGCGTGGATCAACAACGATTTTTTTGACACCTGCTACTGCGCCGCCAATATCTGTTACATAGGGCAGCCCATTATTCACGATACTCCAGGTTTTGCCGCGATCAGCTGAACGAAAGACCCCGCCACCATACCCAAGTTGACCAGCATAGACAACATCGGGCTGATCAATGCCAACATCGATGGTATATGGTACTGGTAAATCTGTACAGCCCATCCCATTTTGCCCCCAGGTTTGCCCGCCATCAAAACTCCATGCAAAAGAATAGGTTGTTCCAACATAGAGAATGTTTGGTTTAGTTGGATGCACAATTAATATCGCAATCTCACACCAAGGCCCATATGGGAGTTTCGTCCATGAAGCCCCGCTGTTAGTGGTTTTATAGAGCAGGTTTCCTCCCCAGGCGTAGAACGTTTCTGGCTGTTCTCCATATATAACATGATATGAGAAACGAGTATCACTTGGATTCGGGGCGGATAATACCGTCCATGTTACCCCACTATTTGTCGTGCGTAACAAGCCTTCATCACTATTCCCGCTCGCTGCGAGTGCCACCCCTGGATGCGAAGGGTCAAAGGCTACGCTGCTTATTCGTGTTGGAACATACTTAAGCGGAAGTTTGGGAGTGAACCAGAATAAAGGATATTCGCTATCTGGAACGGCCAAAGCGAGTGTATGCGTTGGTTCGGGGTGGGTTGTAGCAGCGGCAATGGTTAGGTGAGCTGAATATCCGAGATAGCTTATAATTCCTACTAAAATTATGCACATAAGTAAGGCGCGAATGTGTAAGCGGTACATCATAGTATCCTGTTCTCTGGGCAGCTACAAACTATGGTTAGTAACTGCAAAGAAATGCTCATAATAAATACGCTTCTCGAATAAAAGCGTAGCATGCACAGATAACAATAATGGTGAAGATTAGAAAACGCGGAAGAATAAATGGATCCTTTGAACTTCATTTGGCAAATTGTAAAACTGGTTGTAGTAGAGCACCAGCTATGAGGAGAGTAGCTACTGCTCTACTACGTGAGGTGTTTTCTAGCGCTAGGTTAGCAGCGACCAGGCACCGCACCTGCTTACCAGGTCACGCTCATCATCGAGCAGTTAAGCCCGCTGCCAATGCCCAGCAGCGCCACTTGCTCGCCAGCCTTCAG
>JAFEAS010000040.1:5386-7902 GCA_018266315.1 Chloroflexi bacterium SZAS-1
AGGTGCAGCTTGTGCGGCTTGATCTCCAGCGCCTCGGCCACGGCGGCCATATGCCGCGCGCCAACCTGGTGTGGGATGTAGACGCCGATCTGCGCGTCGTCCCAGTTGGGCAGCTCGTCGACGGCGGCGCGCCAGGTTTCGCCCGCCAGCTGCACCCCGGCGATCAGTAGCGCGCTGGCGTCGGTTTTCATATAATCGGGCTGGCCGACGCACAGGCGGTTGTGCTGCGTGGCCGCCAGCGTTACCGCGCCATTCAGGCTATGCCCGCTGTGGGCTAGCTCTTTGCGGCACAGCAGCATGGCCACCGCCCCCGAGCCAAGCGTTAGTGTGGCGAAGTTATCGCGAAATTCTTGCGCGGTGGTTTCGGGGCGCTGCAGCCTGCGGATGGTTGCCATCACGGCTTCCTGCGCGCCCTCACCATCAACGACCATACCGTAGTCAATTACGCCAGCTTCAATCAACATGCCCACGCTGGTCATCCCATTGAGGAATCCCAGGCAGGCATTCCCAATATCGTAGTTGATACAGCTGGGCGGCAGTCCTAGGTTGCCGTGAACCAGGCACGCGACCGATGGCTCGATGTAATCCTTGCACACCGAGGTGTTGAGCAGGCAGCCGATTCGCTGCGGGTCGACGCCAGCCTTGTCTAGCAGCTTGCGCGCCGCGAGTGTCGCCACATCGCTGGGCATGGTGCCATAATCCCAGAAACGCCGTTCGCGCACGCCCGAGAGCGCTTCGAGGCGGCCAGCGGGAATGCCCAGCCGCTGCATGGTTGGCGCGATCTGGCTTTCGAGATCTTCGGAGGTAACGCGATGCGGGGCAAGCTCGTAGGCAATGGCTTCGATCGCAACATTCTGAAAGAGCATTGGGGTAGTCTCCTAACGATAAAGGTTCAATGATCAGGGGCGGTGCTGGTTGAACCAGGCAGCGGTGCGGCGCAGCCCTTCGGCGGTGCTGATGCGTGGCACATAGCCAAAATCACGGCGGGCCGCGCTATGATCGAACCAGTGCGACATGCTCATTTGCTGCACTACCATGCGCGTAAGCGGCGGCTCATGGTCTATACGCACGGTGCGGTAGATTCGCTCTAAAAGCGTGGCAATGCGTAGTGCCGTTGCCGGGCTAATATTGCCGCGCACTGGCGGCAGCTGGCTTTCTTTCAGCAGCTCGTCGATGAACTGCCACATGAGTACGGGTTGTTCCTGGCCGATGAAGTAGGCCCGGCCGCGTGTGGGCGAGTGCGCATCCAGGCTGGCGGCGGCCTGCAAATGCGCCTGCGCGCCGTTATCGACGTAGGTGACATCTACCAGGTTGATGCCATCGCCAATGCGGCGCAGCCGCCCGGCGCGCGCGCGGGCCAGCAGGCGCGGCACAATATGTGGGTCGCGCGGCCCCCAGATCAGGTGCGGGCGCAGCGCCACGGTGAGAATATCGCGCTGGGCCAGCACGTAGCGCTCGGCCAGGGCTTTGGTGTGGGGGTAGGGTGCCGGGTAGCGCGCGGGGTAGGGTGTCGATTCGTCCGCGCCGTGCAGGTCGGTGTCGCCGATTGCTACTGAGGGCGAGGAGGTGTACACAAATTTAGGCACCCCGGCGCGGATGGCGGCGCGTAGGATATGCTGCGTAGCGGTGACGTTATTCCGGTAGAAATCATCCCAACTGCCCCATACGCCCGCTTTCGCCGCCACATGAAACACCACATCGCAGCCGCGTAGCGCCGCCTGAACATCATCCTCGGCGGCGAGGTCGGCGCGGAAGCAGGCTACGCCGCGGGCAGCCAGCTCGGGGTAGGGGTTGCGGCCGACAACGCGCACGCTGCTGCCCTGGGCAAGCAGCTGTTCGACGATGGCGCGGCCTAAGAAACCATTGCCGCCAGTGACGAGTGCATTCATTTACTTCACATGTTTCTGTGCCCACAGCGCCAGCTGCTCGCGAAAGATTTTAGCGTTATGGCGGATATCGACTGGGAACGACGGATGAAACAGCACTGTTTGGATCGGGCGTGTGCAGGCGTGGGCTGCGCCGAGCGCCAGCAGCTCGCGAGTGAAGCGCGCCTGGGCAGCGGTGGTACGCGGCATCTGCCCCGGCTGTGGCTCGATGACGATTGCGGCGGCACGGTGCCCGCCGCGGGTAATGCCCACGAGCGCGGCGCGGTACACCGCCGGGTGCTGGCTGAACACTAGCTCGCACGGTTCGGTATACAGGCATTGGCTGGCGAGCTGCACGCGCTGGCTTTTGCGCCCGTAGAACCACAGCCGCCCCTGCTCATCGAGCGCGCCCAGGTCGCCCATGCGGTGCCATACCGCTTCGCCATCGGCAATTTTCGCCAGCAGGTTCGATTGTGGGCGGTTGACGTAGGCGCGTGTGACCATTGGCCCGCGCACCACAATTTCGCCGACGCTGCCGGGCGGTAAAGCGAGTGCGTCGTTCCACTGGGCAATCGGCTCGTCGCTAATTGGGATGATACGCAGCGTGACGGTAGGTACCGGCCAGCCCACGCATGTCCCGGCGGTCGGGTC
>JAFEAS010000040.1:8006-11073 GCA_018266315.1 Chloroflexi bacterium SZAS-1
TGCGTGTCGGCCTCGGGCGCAAGAATCTGGGCGAAGCGCTCGTGCAATATCAGCGGCACCGGCGCGCCAGCCATCAGTACACGCCGCAGTGATGGCAGCCGAATATGCTCGTCGAGGCAATAGCGCGTCACCCGGTTCCAGATCGCAGGCGACCCAAACGACGAGGTGACCTGACGGTCGCGGATCAGCTCGACAACCGTAGCGGGATCGCAGCTGGCCGGGCGGGTCGGGCTGATCTCGGGGATGGCCGAGGTGATGCCCAGGGCGACATTGAATAGCGCGAACAGCGGGAAGGCGGGCATTTCGACTTCGCCGGGCGTGATTTGGTACAGTGCGCGCAGGGCATGCACCTGAGCCTCGAACATGCCGTGCTCGTAAACGACGCCTTTGGGCACGCCAGTGCTGCCGCTGGTGAACAGAATCGCGGCCACGGTATCGGGCTGGGTTGGCGCGAGCGCGAACGGCTCCGGCGCATCGTCGTGTAGCTCATCGAGGGTTGGGACGCCCCAGCCCCGCCGCTGGCCCACCATCACCGTGCGGGTAATTGTGCGGCATGCACGCCGAAACAGTAGCCGCGCCAGGTGCGCCGCTGGCACGCCGATCAGTGCCTCGGGCTGGCTTTCGGCGATGCAGGTGGCGAGGTTGGCGCGTCCCATCGCCGGGTCGATCAGGATGGGTACGCAGCCCGCTTTCAATAGCGCAAAGGTCAGCGCAATGAGGGGTAGGCCAGGCGGTACCATTAGCAGCACGCGGGTGCCTGCACCAATACCGTAGCGCGTCAGGCCACGGGCGTAGGCATCGCTGCTACGGTTCAGCTCGGCGAAGCTCAGCTGCTCGTAGCGCGCCTGGCCGCTAGCGTCGCGCCCCGAACGGCGCAGCACCGCCACCTGGTCGGGGCGCTCGGCGGCCATCAGCGGCAGGTAGCGCGCAATATTCGTGTTTGTGGTGCTTGTTGTGGGCATAGGCGTAACGAAGGGCGAAAGAACGATTTACCACGGAGACACAGAGACACTGAGGTTTTGAATTACTTCAAATTGCCGATTGCAACTCAAAATCCAACATTCAAAACAGCCGCTGATAACACCTCTTAAACTTCGTGCCTTCGTGGTTTTGGCGCTTTCAAACTACCGCACCAAAAAGTTTGCTACCTCAGGCACAATCGCGGCGTGCGCATCTTCAAGCACATAATGGCCAGCATCGTCGTAGCGCACCACCCGCGCCTCGGGCAGGCGCTGAAGCCAGCCAGCCAGGAAATAATCGTTGAAACACCAGTCGCGCCCACCCCACAGAATCAGCGTTGGCGTGTGGCGAAACGCCCCTAGCCGCTGGTCGATTGCGTCGACCGTGGCCCAGGTGGGGTGCGACGGGTGCATTGGGATGTCCTGCACGAAGCGCAGGTTCGCCACCCGATCGTGCCAGCTGCGGTAGGGCAGTAGGTAGCCCGCGCGCACCTGCGGCTCAAGCGGGCGCTCAACTGCCATCAGGGTGGCACCGCCCGCAAAGCCATTCAGCCCGCGGATGGCCAGGTCGCCCAGCAGCGGGATTTTGCACACGCCAATGCGCCAGGGCAGGTGCGGCGAGAGAAACGCTGCGGTGTTGAAGAGCACCAGACGGCGTACCGCTGACGCGTTTTGCACGGCATGGCCCAGGCCAATTGCGCCGCCCCAATCGTGTACCACCAGATCATAGCTGTTCACGCCAAGCTGGGCCAGCAGCAGCCCCAGATTCTCAATATGGTTTGCCAGGCGGTAGGGATAATCCTGTGGTTTCTCCGAAAGCCCACAGCCCAGGTGATCGGGAACAATCACTCGGTGGGTTTCGCGCAGTGCGGTAATCAGGCGGCGGTAGAAGAATGACCACGTGGGGTTCCCATGCAGCAGCACCACCACCGGCCCGCGCCCTTCATCGACATAATGCATGCTGCCGCCAGGCACACGAAACCGATGCTGCGCGAAGGGGTAGATCGCGCGGATTGGCGCGAGATCGGGCAGCGATGTTTGGGCAACGCTCACAAGAACTCCTACAGGCGCGCGGGCTTCGCTATGTACTATAGCACGAAAACGCGCAGAATATTCTGTGCTACCATAGCCAGCCGAAATCGCTCTTTTCACATATGTGTTATGGGAAATATGAAGAGAAAAAGAATGCCTCGGCGATTGTTATGGCTATGGACAATGGCCGCGCTGGCGGCGCTCGCGGCCTGTTCGCCGCTCCCAGGCGCGCCAACACCGAGCACACTTCCCGCCAGCCCCGTCGCGCCAACCGCCGCCCCGCGCCCAACCGCCGTTCCGCCGGTTACGGCGTTGCCGCAGCCAACCGTTGCGCCGAGCGGCCTGGTGCTGTGGGCGGTTGCCGCAGGCCCCGAGCTGGCCGCGCTCCAGCGGCTGGTCGCCGATCTGAGCGCGCCATTGGGCGTGCCAGTGCTGGTTGTGGGGAAAAGCGCCGATGCGCTGGTTGCCGATATACGCGCCGATGCGCTGGCCGGGCTACCACCGCCCGATCTGATCTGGGCCAGCCAGGATGAGCTAGGCCTGTTGCAGCGTACCAATATGTTGCAGCCCGCCAACGACCAGCTCGATGATGGCGCGTTTCTGCCTGCGGTAATTGCGAGCGCGCGCGTGGCTGGGCAGCGTTGGGGCACGCCGCTGGCGGCGCAAGGCTACCTGCTATTGTTCTACAACCGCAAGCTAGCCAACAACGCGCCGCGCACTACCGATGAGCTGATTACTCGCTCGCGGGCGCTCACCGCCGGGGATACATTTGGCCTGGTGGCGGCCTGGGTCGAACCGCGCTGGTTCACGGCCTGGCTCAATGGCTACGGCGGCACGGTGCTCGACACAAACGGCCAGCCCGCACTGGATACTCCACAAACGGTTGCAGCGCTGAATTTGCTGAAGGAGCTGCGCGCCGCTGGCCCGCCACCGCCTTCGACCTATCAGGAGGGCGTGCAATTGTTTCGCCAGGGCCGCGCCGCCTTCGCGATCGATGGCGATTGGGCGATTGCCGATTATCGCAGCTACACCGATACGCTCGATCTGGGCATTGCGCCGCTGCCAGTGGTGCCAGC
>JAFEAS010000040.1:11167-11427 GCA_018266315.1 Chloroflexi bacterium SZAS-1
GTTGCAGCGGAGCTTGGGTTGCTGCCAGCATTGCAGGCGGCGCTGGCCAGCCCGCCGGTTACAAATAATCCAGCGCTGGCCGCAGCAGCGGCCCAGGCAGCGGCGGCACCCGGCTTGCCGCCTAGCAGTGCGCTGCGCTGTGCCTGGGCCGCAATTCAGCCGCAGCTTGCCCCGGTGCTGCTGGGCGACCAGACGCAAGCGGCGGCGGCTAGCGCGATGCAGGCCAATGCGGCGGCGTGTGTGGCTGCACAATAAGAATA
>JAFEAS010000041.1 GCA_018266315.1 Chloroflexi bacterium SZAS-1
TGCTTGACATTGGGTCCACCTTATACCTACACCGTACGGGCGATTGCCGACAATGATGCGTCGCTGGCATCGAACAGCGCCAGCGTGCAAGTGCCCAGCCAACCCGACACGCCTGACCTGACGCCACCAAGCGCACCCGGGATGCTAACAGCGGTAATCAGCGGGAGTAGCGTATTGCTCGATTGGTACGATGCCAGCGACGATAGCGATATTACCGCCTACCTTGTGCGGCGCGATGGTATACCGTTGGCATTTGTGCCCCCTGGCACCTTAAGCTACCAAGATAACACCGCACAGCCAGGCACAGCCTACACCTACACTGTTGAGGCAATCGACGTAGTAGAGCATTACTCGCAACCATCGAACCCCATCACCATTACCTTGTAACAACCATAGGGCTTTCGCTAACTCAAGCAAATTCTTCATGTTCCTGGTGATGTTTTGCGCTCCTCACAAAATATCACCAGGAAAAAAAGAAAAAAGTACCTTGCTGCCGCAGACATATAAACAAGTAAGCGAAAGTCCTAAACCATGATCGCTGTTTCGCTAGCCGGGGTATGGGTACCTTGGTAATTCACAAGTGTTTACCCGCCAACTATAACAACCAACTAAAACCATACAGCGAAAGGGGGAAAGCGGAACACCAGCCGTTAACAACTGGAACCGCAAGCGTTATGCAAGGACACAACTCTACAACCAGCCGATTCACACTATTGTTCGCCTTTTTGCTCACACTGGTGCTTGCATTACCAGCAGAAGGGCAGATTCTCGCGCCCGCAAGCGCACCCCCACTTGTACTCAGTGCTGTAGCCACAAGTGTACAAGATATTGAACTTGACTGGGCCATCAGCGCCACCCTCCAACCAAATGTAACCAGCTTCCGCGTCCTGCGCGACAACACCGTACTAGCTACAGTCGACGCCGCAACGCTCACCTATGCCGATACGGGGGTGGCACCCGCCCGGCGCTATCGCTACACCGTTGAAGCACTCAATGGCGCAGGAAAAACGTTAGCAACAGCACAATCGAAGCTGACACTAACACCCGACCGGCCCGGTACTACCGACACAACCCCACCAACCGAGCCAGAAGAACTAGATGTTGTAGCACGCAGCGACGGCATCCTGCTCGATTGGTATTATTCGATTGATGATAGTGATGTGACCGCCTTTCTCATTCGCCGCGATGGCAAGCGCCTGGTAATTGTGCCAGGTGGCACACTGCGCTTCCTCGACACCAGGGTGCGGCCTGGCGAAACCCACACCTACACGATTGAAGCGCTTGACACTGTCGGCCACCACTCGAAAGCACGTGGGCCTGGCGCAGCGCGCGCCTTAGCTGGCGCACCCGATGCGCGCGCTGCGCTGGCAGCGCTCCCTAGCGCCCAGGGTGACACCCCCCAGCTGATTGCCGGCGGCTATGTTACCCAGCTCAAACGCTACCCCTACCTCACCGATGTGGTGCTTTCCTCGGCGACAATTAACTGGGCGACTGACCGCTCGAAAACAGCTGGCAGCGTGAAGTGGGGAGCGGTGGGAACGAATGGTACCTGTACACCAAGCACGACTGTAACAGCAACCAAAACCAACCTTACAGTAAATTCCGCCTCAGAATATCAGTGGAGCGCGACCCTGTCGCTGGCACCTAACACTCAATACTGCTACCGCATCTATCTAAGTAGCACCGATTTGCTTGGCACCGACCCTTCACCACGCTTCTGGACACAGCTGCCCGCTGGCAGCACCCAACCTTTCTCGTTCGCCGTTTTCGGCGATTGGGGCGCGGTCGATACATCCGGCGCAAACTCCGAGCAGGCCAATCTTATGCAGCGCATCGCTGGGAGTGGGGCGCGCTTCGCTATTACGACTGGCGATAACAGCTACCCCTCGGGCAGCCAGAATAATTATGGCGACCTAACTGCGGTAGGGGGCGATCTTAGCGCGGTGTTTGGACCTTCGTTCTGGGCAGTGCCCGGTTCCTCAATCGCACTCTTCCCCACTATCGGCAACCATGGGCTGGCGCGTTCAGATACGATTCACCCACACTTCCAAAATTGGCCCCAGAGCGTCGCCGTAAGCAGCTCGGGCGGGCGCTACACCAAAGATACGTATTGTTGTCTGAATGGCTCAACTTCAGCCAGTTACCCAAGTGCCTGGTATGCGTTCGATGCCGGAGTGGCGCGCTTCTACATTCTTCAGGTCGCCTGGGCCGATTCTAATGTCGGCACATCGACCGATTATGGGATGGATTACGCCTACCACTGGGCACCAGGCAAGGCCGAATATCAATGGCTTGCTGCCGATCTCGCCGCGCATCCCGGCGGAATGAAATTCGCCTTCTTACATTACCCAATCTATTCCGACAAAAGCAACACAGCCTCCGATACTTTCTTACAGGGCGCAAACAGGCTCGAAGGGCTGCTGAGTAGCAATGGCGTCGCAATCGCCTTTAGCGGCCACTCGCATATCTACCAGCGGAATGCGAAGGCCAGTGCCAACGGCCTGGTGACGTATATAACCGGTGGTGGCGGTGCAAAAGTCGAGCCAATTGGCCCCGATGGTTGTAGCGCAGTCGATCTATATGGCATCGGCTGGTCATATTCGGCGAATGGTGGCGCTGGTGCTGGTAGCGCCTGCGGTAGTGCCAGCAAGCCCACGTCACGTGCGCGGGTGTTCCATTTCCTGCTGGTGAGCGTTAATGGTAATCAGGTAACGGTTGCCCCCACCGATTCGAATGGGCAAACCTTTGATGTACAAACCTATAATTTCGGTGCTACGCCCCCAACCAGCACACCAACGAATACGGCTGTACCACCGACCAACACACCAACCAACATCCCACTCACCAATACCCCTACCAATACAACGCTACCGCCCACCGACAC
The DNA here is from genome assembly GCA_018266315.1 of Chloroflexi bacterium SZAS-1. Lineage (GTDB taxonomy): Bacteria > Chloroflexota > Chloroflexia > Chloroflexales > Roseiflexaceae > Kouleothrix. The sequence continues at coordinate 2,885 of JAFEAS010000041.1, forward strand.
ACCTACCACCGCGCCGCCGACGAATACCCCCACTGGTATACCGCCCACCAACACGCCTACGAACCCACCACCTACCAACACGCCAACCAACACCGCCATACCGCCTACCAATACCCCGGCACCAGGTGCCATCTTTAGTGATGGGTTCGAGAGCGGTAACCTTACGGCCTGGACATCGAGCGGTGGACTGACAGTGCAGACCGGGGTTGTGCATAGTGGCACGTATGCAGCGCAGGGGAACACGACCGTTGGCGCAACCTATGCCAAGAAAACGCTGCCTAGTACCTACACCGATGCGTATGCCCGCGTGTACTTCAATATCCTAAGCCAAGCGAGCCAGGTCAACGTGCTCCGTTTTCGCACCGCCGCCGATGGCTCGATCGCTTACTTGTATGTTGATACAGCGGGTAAGCTCGCTTTGCGCAACGATGCGGGAGCTACAACCTTCACCAGCACCACTATCGTCGGGAGCGGCTGGCATGCATTGGAATTCCACGCAACCATTAGCGCAACTGGCGCAACCGAAGTATGGCTGGATGGCGTGAAAATACCGGCATTGTCGGTAAGCACGAACCTAGGCACCACGGCCATTGGTCGGCTGCAGATCGGCGAAGTACAGTCGGGCCGCACGTACAATCTGCTACTCGATGATGCGGGATTTAACACCGCACCAATTGGGCTATAATACCAAATCCGGCACGCATATTTTGTACTCTTTTGATGGTGCTCTGGGACGCGATTGCGCCCAGAACACCATCAAGCGCTACACACCCGCAGGCAAACGCCCTCAAACGCGAAAGCCTGAGCTTCCCAGCTGCACCCAAGCAACACAGCAACAATTTCCGCTATAATGGCGCGGCACCGGGCGGCCAATGCGAATGCTTACCCCGTCACCCGGTGCCGCCGATGCACCCTGATCATGCGCTCAATCCAATAGCCCGCGCTACTCCACACAGCATGGCCCGTTATTGGCCCTGGCTTGTGCTGGCCGGGCTAGCCCTGGCCGCCTTCGGGCTGCGCGCCTGGACATTGCGCCTCAACCTGCCCTACGTCGACCACCCCGACGAGCCAAACCCGGTCAATTATGTGGTTGGAATGCTACGCACCGGCGACCCAAACCCACACTTCTTTCAAAAGCCCTCGCTCTATGTCTACCTGCTGCTGGCGGTGCTTGGCCCACACTACCGCTGGGGCCTGGCGCAGGGGCTCTACGCCCCGCTCGACCAGATGACCATTACAACGCATATCTACACCACCATTCCAGGGTTCTTTCTCTGGGGGCGCACGCTTACGGCGGCAATCAGCGCGCTCACGGTGATCAGCGTGGGAGCAGTTGGCAAGCGCATCGCGGGCTGGGAGGCCGGGCTACTCGCCGCGCTGTTCCTCGCGCTCGCACCATTTCACCTGCGGCACTCGCAATACGTCACCACCGATGTCACTACCGCCTGGCTGGTGCTGCTGGCATTTGGGGCGGCGTTGGCGGTAGCCCAGGGCAGCCGCTGGCGCGATTACCTGGCCGCTGGTGCGTTTGTCGGGCTGGCCGCTTCAACCAAATACAACGCTGGCATCGCCGCGCTCATGGTTGTGGCCGCGCACATACTGGCGGCCCGGCGGCAATCGCTCATGCGCTTCCCGCGGCTGCTGGCTGCGGGTGCGGCGGCAGCAGTCGGATTTTTCGCTGGCACACCCTACGCGCTGCTCAGCTGGGGCGAATTCACGCGCGGCATCCTCGGCCAGGTGAAGGATTATAGCGAAACCGCGCATGGCGACTTCACCGGGGCATGGAACGTTGCAGGCTACGTCGATTTTTTTACGCACGATGGCCTGGGCTGGCTGGCCGCGCTCGCTGCGCTCACCGGGCTGGCGCTATTGTTGCTGCGCCCCACACGTCCCGGTCAGCGCGCCGCCGGAATCCTATGGCTGAGCTTTGTCGCGCCGTATGTACTCTTGCATATGGCCCAGAGCAGCCACTTCAACCGGAATATGGTTGCGGTTGTTGTGCTCGCCGCCCTGCCCATTGGCGCTACAGGCGCACGGGTTGCCACCATATGTCAAAAACAAAAACAGCTCGGTGGCTTACGACACCTGGCAGCCGCACTATGTTGCTTGGCGCTGGTGTTACCTGGCGCGCTGGACTCGTGGGCTTATACCCAGCGCCTGCGGCGCGGCGACACGCGCGTGCAATCGCTAGCCTGGCTCGACGCGAATGTACCGCCAGGCGCGCGCATTGCCGCCGAGCTACGCCCGCTGCCCGGCGCGCCCGAAAGCCGCTGGGCCGAAGTAGCCGCACTCCCCGCGCACGATCTGGCCTGGTATCGCCGCCAGGGCTATGCGTTCCTGGTTGGCTCTTCAGATGCCTGGCGGCAATGGGATATTCCCGCTCCCTACCGCCAGCTCGCAGGTGCGCCAGTTGCCGAGTTCGGCGGCCCCGACCCGCGCTGGCAGCTTGGCCCACACCTGGCAATCTATGCCACTGGCCTTACCTCCGCCGATGCTCCAATGCGCCTCACCGGGGATGCAATCGTTGGCGGCGCACACTTCGTTGGGTTCGCGCTTGGCACGCCCAATGCTGATGCCCCAACGCTTGGGCTGGAACCTGCGCGGCGTATTGCACCCGGCCAGACCCTCGCATTACGCACGTTCTGGCAAGTGGCCCAGCCCTTCACTACCGACTACTTCATCTTCGTTCACTTGCGCGATGCTACAGGCGCAACCGTGGCCCAGCGCGATACGCCGCCCTGGCAGGGCCGCTTCCCTACCAGCACCTGGCGCGCCAACACCCTGATTGTGGATGTGAACGACCTGCCGCTGCCCGCGAACCTTGCCCCAGGCGAGTATAGCCTGGTCGTCGGCATGTTCGACCCCACCAGCAGCGGGCACCCGCCCACCAGCATCAACGGCCAGCCCACCGATGCGCTAGAGATTGGGCGTATCACAATCGGCCAATAATACCCGGTGGTAGCGCCCGACATATATTTTCTGGCAGAACATCTGGCTCCGGCGCTACTCGCGTACATCGCCGCTTGGGTTCCCTGAGACATGGTTCCCTTCCACGGTATTTCCCGCGCTTTTGGCATAAATACCAAAACGCACATTATCGTGAACCGTATTATCGCGAATGGTGTTGCGTATGGCTTCGCTAAACAGGTAAATCCCATCGCGCCCATTATTACGCACGGTATTGCCCACTACCAGATTATCGGCGGCATTCTGGCCTACACCAATTCCTACTTCGGCGTTCTCATATACAGTATTACCACGGATAGTATTGCCACTTGAATCATTGATATTTATGCCTTGCAGCGCATTGCCGAACGACGTATTCCCTTCCACCAGGTTATGATTCGAACGCTGATAAATCACAATACCGTGCAGCGAATTCGCATATACTGTATTGTTACGGATGGTGCTATCATTACACTCTTCAGCGAGAATAATGCCCTGCTTGCCATTGTGATGCGAGATATTATTCTCAATGAGTAAGCGATTAGAGCGCGTATGTGGGTCGATGCCATAGCGAATACTGTGATGTACCTCGTTACCCCGAATGACTAAATCCGAAGCCTCGTAGCTATATAAGCCATAGAAATTATGGCCGAAGCGGCTATTACTTGCGCTGCCAGTCGTGCCGGGGAGCCGCCACGCCACCCCATACGACTCGTTCGCCAGAAAGCCCAGGTAGCTCATCTCAGAATTCAATATATCCATGCGCGCTCCATCACGCGCCAGCACAAAGCTCCGCCCAATGGAATAATCCGTCGCGACAGTATTATGTACCGTATCCCACGAGGTCACACACACGCCATCGAATGTAAGTCGCCCGCCATAGGTTTTGATCGACACAAACATCGTTGTGTCGCTACGAAGCTTCAGCCGCTGCACGCTAGGGGCAGCGATCTGAAACGTCACTTGTTTCCCAATCCATAGGTTCGCCAGCAGCAGCCACTCGCCGCTCGCCAGCGGGCGGAGCAGATCGTCGCGCTTGAGCTTGCGCGCTAAGGCGGGAATATCGGCGGGCGCGCCATTCCCCAGCACAATCGTATTACTCGCGACATCGTATTTGAGTGGCTGAGACGTATCGAATTTCATGGGCGAATCCTGCGCAGCCGAATGGGTTTCGGTATCATCCAGCAGCGGGTCGGGGGCAGGCGGCGCGGGGGCGGTTGTGTCATCGGGTAAGCCCGGGCAAACAGCCGCGGTTGGCAAGGGCGGGCGAGGAATAGCCGTTGGGGAAGCGGTGCCTGGCGCTATGGGCATTGCACAGCTCACCAGCAGTAATGCCCCCAGCAACCCCACCATCAATTGGCAGCCTGGCCAATACGGTACAGCACGTAGCCGAAATACAAACAGGAATGCCTCCAAACATGGCTTTCGGCAATCGCTGCCCGATGATGCGAGCAAACGATTGCCGATGTGCGGAAGCGAACGACGCGAATATTCTACCCGCCGTGCTTGCGTATCCAGGCCGTAATTTCGGCGCGGTCGGGCGCGGTAGGTGCCAGGCGCAGATACTGCTTAAAGGCTGCTATTGCGGCATTAAAGTTGCCAAGCTGGCGCTGCGAACGGCCAACACCCGCATATGCGTCGGGGTTATTGGGTAAGCGCTCAAGTGCGGCCTGGAAATTGGCTAGGGATTTGTGATACTGCGCAAGCTGATAGCGCAGTTTGCCAATATGCAAATACAGTTCCCCCGGATTCTCACTTACCGACACCGCCTGGGCATATAATACCAGCGCCTCACGCAATTTTCCCTGTTGCTCAAGCAATTCGGCCTGGCGTAAGGCTAGTGCGGTATTCCCTGGCATCAGCGCCTGGGCGCGTTCGAGATCGGCCTGCGCGCCAGTTATATCACCCAGGCGCTTACGCAGGTCGGCGCGCAAGCGGTAAGCGTTCGCATCCTGGGGATTCAGGGCTAGCACCTGGTCGATGTCGTTCAGAGCCTGGGTGTTCCATGCTATGCTGCTATACAAGCGCGCACTGAGCAAGCGCGCCTCGATATTGGTAGCATCAAGGGTGAGCACCTGCCCAACATCGCTTAGCGCGTGTGAGCGGTCGCCTTTTTGTGCATAAATCCGCGCGCGGGCCAACAGCGCATCTGAGCTATTTGGGCGGTGTGTCACCGCTGTATCGGCATCCTTCAGCGCCAGGTCAAACGTTTGTTGCTGGGCATAGTAGCGCGCGCGCGCCAGCAGCGCATCGACATTTTCAGGTTGTAGCTCAACAGCGCGGTTGAAATCTGCCAGGGCTTCATTCAACTTACTCTGCCGCGTGTAGGTGCGTGCTCGCGTTAATAAAGTCGGAATATGATCGGGACGCAAACGCAGCGACTGGTTCAGATCGTCGATCGCCGCCGACAGGTTGCCCTGATCGGCATAGACATGCCCCCGCGCTGCGAACACACGAGCATCGTTAGCCCCAAGCTGAAGGGCGCGAGCAAAATACTGCAGCGACTGATCGATCTTTCCGCCATCGGCTGAAACAACGCCAAGCTCAATATACCCTTCGGGGTCGTTTTTCGCTAACGTCGTTGCTTTGGAGAAATCGGCAACAGCACTGTCGGTTTCGCCGAGCAGCCGGTTCAGCTTACCCCGCGCAATATACAAGCTAGCATCATCGGGGCGCTGCGTAATCGCCGCATCATAATCAGCGAGTGCAGCATCATATAACTGCTCATTGGTATAGATCGCAGCGCGATCAGCGTGTGCCGAAGCGCTCTCGGGCGACAATTCCAGCGCCTTGCCCAGGTCGCGTAGGGCGGCATTAGTATCGCCTTGCGCTCGCGCCACCCGCGCACGTTCGAGGTAGGCCGACACGTAGGAGGCATCAAGCTCGATTGCCCGACTCACATCGGTGCTTGCATCGGCAAACTTACCCTGAGCGCGCTGAATACGCGCGCGCAACACTAGCGTAGCCGGCGAATTGGGTGCTAGCTCAAGTGCCTTGGACGCATCAGCCAGAGCGAGATCGTAGTGGCCCACATCGTAGCGCAGGTCAGCGCGGCGATAGAGCGCGGCAGCGTCGTTCGGCTGCAACGCGATTGCCTGAGTAAGGCTTGCCTCAGCTGCATCATATTCGGCCCGGCGCTGCTGCAACAGCCCCAAACGTGTGTACACCCATGCTAGCTCAGCGTCAAGCGCGATCGCATGCTGGTAATCGGCCAGGGCCTGCTGGTCATTCCCCCGCCGCTCGTAAAAGGCACCACGCCGCCCATAGGCATCCGCGCTCGATGGTATGAGCTGAATAATGCGATCCAGATCAGCTTGTGCGCCGCTCATGTCGCCCTTGCGCTCGCGCAGCTCGCTACGAACGCTAAGAATCGAGGTATCGTCGGGCTCGAGCTGTACCGCGCGATCAGCATCGGCGAGCGCCGGATCAAGCTGATTGAGCGCACTATACGACCGCGCCCGATCGAGCACATAGCCCGATTCATCGGGTGCAAGTTTTATTGCAGCACCTAGATCATTTACCGCGTCCTGCCAGGAATTCATGTGCATATAGGCACGCCCGCGGCCAGCATACGCGGCAGCATTGGTTGGCTCACGCTCGATCGCAGCGCCAAAATCGCCCACTGCCTCGGTGTATTTGCCCAGCCGCGTTTCGCTCACTGCCCGGGCAAAATATCCCGACGCATCATCGGGGCGTAGCCCAATATACCGCGTAAAATCGCGGATGGCATTCTGTTCGAGCGCAAGCTGCTGGCGGGTAAACCCACGCTCAAGATACGCATGCGCATCTTGCCGATCGAAGCGAATCGCCCACGTATAATCCCATTGTGCCGATTTATAATCACGCGCTTCGATTGCCGCATCGCCGCGACTGACAAAAAAGTTGTTAATACGACGCGCGCCAATCCATAGGAATGTGGCGAGCAGCAATAAAACCGTGATGCTGAACATAATGATAGTCAGCACTCGACCGCGCTTCGATACATATTCCGAGCGCAATACCGGCATGGTGCTTATTCCCTGGGTCTGCATAGGCAACCTTCTTCTTAAAGGTTTGGCAGTTACAAGTGCGTTGTACTTACAACTGCATTATGAGCCAATTTAGCGGCGTGCGAGCGGCACATACACCGAAGCAAATGCGACAAACTCACCACGGTTATACGTCAATGCCGATGAATTTCCCTGGGTATCGGTAGCAGTGGCATTCACATGCGCGCCGGGCCAGGGCTGTGTTGCGGTGAAGGTAAATGCACCTGTTGGCCCCGCCGTTACGCGCCCGACAAAGAAGCGTGCCTGCTGACCAGCATCGGCGAAGATTTCGACTACTGCGCCAGGCGCGGCTGTGCCGCTTACCACCAGCCCCTGCACTGTGAGGGTCGGCGGGGTAATGCCACCATTGGCGCTGCTGGTGGTGCCGATGCCGCCCACACTATTCGCATACACGCTATTCTCAGTCCAGGTATTGTGCAGCACATCCAGGCCATTTGCACGGATGCCATAGCCTACATTGCCAAACGCCTGGTTCTGCTTGAGCAGATTATTGTGTGAACCCGACGAGAGGTAGATACCATTGAAGCCATTACGCTGCGCGATATTCCCCTCAACCCGCGTATTCACGGCATCCTTCAGCTCAATGCCCGACGCCAGATTATGAATCAGGGTATTCTGCATGATCTGGTTGCTGTCAATGGCGCTGATAGCAGTTGGCACGCTCAACAAGTCGGAATCGCTGGTCGCCAGGCTGGTTGTTTGCCCGGGCAGCGCAAAATCGGCGGCGGCATTTGCTATGGTTTCTTGCAGGGTGGCAATGCCCGAACCAGCGCGCGTTACGCCATCAATCGAGCCGTTTTCACTAATGGTATTACCCACCACCAGGTTCTGACCAGTTTTGATATAGATGCCATGCTTGCCACTGTGGCTAATAATATTGCCGCGAAGCGTGTTCTGATCGGAGCCGCCGATTAAGTAGATGCCATACAGCCCGCTATCACTGATGGTGTTGCCTTGCACGGTATTCCCGGTGCTCCCTTGTTCAAGGGTAATCCCCTGCAGGTTACCAGTGAAAGTATTATTGCGCACCGTGTTGTTGATCGAGCCAAGAATACGCAGGCCATAGCCATCATTCCCCCAGGCCTGGTTATCTTCGAGCAGGTTGTTATACGAAGATGCCTGGGCAAATTCACTATTTGGCGAGCCAGGGTCGAAGATAAAGCCGTGGGCACGGCGGTTTTCGGTGCTAATCGTGTAGTGGTTGTTATACGATTTGTTGCGCCGGAACACGAAATTATTGCAGCCGCGCGAGATGATAAAGCCGTGATTACCATTAGCAAACGCTTCGTTATCTTCGATGGTGAAGTGGTGCGAGAAATCGTGCGGATCGAAGCCATAGCCGATATTGTTATGGAAGCGATTGCCGCGAAACACCATATCGCGCGCCTGGAAGGTATAAATGCCGTAGTAGTTATAGCTGAAATTACTATTCGTCACCTGCCCGGTAACACGCGTGAGCAGCACATCAGGCGCAAGTTCGTCGTTAATATCGCGCCATGCTACGCCATAGCTCTCGCCATCCGCTGAGCCAAGGTAGCTTAGGTCGGCATTCGTAATATTCATGCGAGCATCGTATTTGGCGATCACATAGGCGCGGCCATTAGAAATATCGCGATCGTAGTCGTTCGTATTCGGATCCCACGAAGTAATCCGCACACCGTCAATGTTTAACACACCATTATAGGTACGCAGCGTCACAAAACTATCGTAATCGTACAGGCCGGGCTTGCCAGTTGCGTTAATATGAATTGGCGATGCCTGGCTGCGGAGCTTCAGCCATTTCACTGTATCGGTGGTGAGAGTGAGGGTTACGCCACGATTGAAGAATAGGCTGGCATTCGCTTGCCATACGCCATTGCCCTGGTCTTCAAGCAAATTCGCGGTAGGGCTGATCACATCCAGCACACGCTTAATATCGGGTAATGTCACATTCGCGGTTGGCCCGCTGATAAAGATGGTAAGATTCCCATTTCGCCCTGAACCCACGGTATAGATTGCGCGAGCACCACCCAGCAGGTTGCCGCCAAATGCCGACGTGTTGCCATTTGCCGCAATCGCGAGCGCCGTTACCAACCCTTGGGTCGGGTCGTCGTTGGCGGGCAGGGCAAAGCTCCAATCGCCAGCGCCATTCGCCGTGGTGCTGCCAATATAAAACTGGCCCTGACCATTCGCATCGCGATACACCTCAACGGTTGCATTTGGCGCAGCTTTGCCCGTCACCGTGGTCGCATTCGCTGCACTAGTAATCGTTGGCGGCGTAATTCCACCATTCGCCCCCACCCCAATGCTAATACCAACACTGCCATTGGCGGTAATACTGTTACGTGTTATCCGGTTGCGCACGCTGGCGGCATCCTTCACCAGCACACCAGCATTGCCATTAGCCTCAATTGTGTTCCCGCGAATCGTGGTATCGGTGGTGGCTGTGTTCAGCGTAATGCCATAGCTGCCATTCGTGCGAACGCTATTCGCCCCGCTGCCCCCTGGTGCGGCCGCGCCGATGAGCGTATTGGTTGCGCCTTTGAGCTGCACGCCGGTCGTGTCGTTATCTTCGATCGCATTGCTGGTAAGCGTGTTCTTATCGCCGGGCTGCTCAAGTGCAGGCACTGGCTTGGGGCCGCCGGACGGGAAAGGCGACAAGGGGCCACCAATAATTGAAATACCTGTGCCGTTGAGGTGAATACTGTTATTTGTCAGCGTATTGCCGCCGGTTTTAATGTACACGCCGGTTGCGCCACTACCACTGACCACATTTTGCTGAATCAGTGTTCGGTCAGCGCGTTCGTATAGGTAGATGCCATACTGCGCATTATTTTCAATGATATTATTAGAAATTGTGTTATTTGCTGAAATACCATCAAAAATATCATTTACATCGTAGGTAGCATTAATACGAATACCACGCTGATTATCGTGTAGACGATTATTTGAAATAGTATTATTTGATGATTGAAAGATAGCGATGCCATCAATATTGTTGTAAACCGTATTGTTCGTAATACTATTATTATTACTCCCGCGATCGAGCATAATGCCATGCTCAGCATTCCCATAAACAACATTATCGTGAATGCTGTTATTCACACAATCGCGCGAAAAAATGATACCGTGCGTTCCATTGTTATATACCTGGTTGAAAGCCACTTCGGAGGCAACGGTACCTGTGTGCGGGTCAATGCCATAGCCAATATTATCGTGAAACTGGCTGTTGGTAATGTGCAATTTGTACGCAGCATAGCTATACATGCCGAAATAGTTATGGTGAATATTACTGCTCACAATGCTGCCAGTTGCGCCAGTCTCTGGGCGGCTTTCGGTAGCGCGTACACGCCACGAGATACCACTTGGCTCGCCATTGGTGAATCCCAGGTACGCCAGCTCGGCATTGCCAATATCTAAACGCCCGCCGTTCAGCGCAAGAATGTAGGCGCGACCATCGGCATAGGTTGTGTCAACTGTGTTGGTGCTAGGTTGCCACGAGGTCACTTTGGTATTCTGAATATTAAGGAAGCCGCCATCGCTTTCGAGTGTGACATAGGTTGAGGTACTGGCGAGGCGCAACCAGCTTACTGCGGCCCCAGTGATATCGAGCTGGGCATTGGCGCGTACCAGAACATTCGCGTTGAGCAGCCACGCGCCGCTACCCTGCGATTGCAGCAAAGCCGGGTTCGGAAGTGCGGCAGCGAGCTGTGGAATGGTGATTGCCGATTTGGGCGCACCCGGCTGCGATGGATAGGCTGCTAGCTGTGGGTCAGTATAGGCTTCGCCAATAAAAATCGTGTTGCTCGGAGCATCGTAGCTTACCGTAGGCAATGCGGCTGGTGCCTGGGCCTGTACCTCACCTGGCACAGTAAGTGCGCTGAGGCTTACGGCGAGCAGAAGCAGGCACGCGCAAGCCCGCTGCCATATCGTTGCAGTGCGTGAACTATTCATGAGGCTCTCTATAGGGTATATTTGGCTTTTGCGCGCCGCTAGCACGCAAAAGCCAAATAGATTGAAGCGAACAATGGCGCTGTAGCACGATGACCAACGTGGGCAGTTGCCACAGCAACGCAGCCAACACCTACTGCGATGCTTCCGATACCCGCGCGGCTTTGCCATCAACCATGGCAACCGCACGCGTCAGCCATTTATGTTCATTGATGGTGAACAAAGCATAGGCTTTAACCAGCGACATATAGTAGGTAATGGCTAAGAACACGGGTAAGATCAACCAATCGGCAGGGCGGCGACGCAGGTGGGGCCAGATTTTGATTGCACGGCTAATAAGCCACCATGCAAGCAGGATGAGCACCAGCTTCCAGTTACCCAATATAATCGCCACAAACAGGACGATCGGGCCAATTAGCAGGGTAAATGGCGCGATGGTTTTGTCGATGAGCATAATTGCAAGGTACGGGTAGCGCCATACCCACCCCTGCCAGAGCGCCCGTAAGTCGCTGCGGAAGCTGTTACGGCTCCAGCGAATGCGCTGCTTTACGAAGCCACGGAATTTGGGGTTGAAGGTTGAATAGACACAGGCATTCAGCTGATTCCAGGTGCGGTAGCCATTTTGCAAAATCAGCGATGTATAGCGTTTATCATCGCCGCTCATGCACGGATGACCATTAAAGGTTTCATTCAGAAACGGCTCGCGCAGGTTCTGAAGCAGGTGGGTGCGATATGCTGCCGTGCGCCCAGAAAGGCAGCTTACGGCCATGCCCCACCGTGTCGTCGCGGGCACCTCGTCGGAATAGCGAATATCGAGGTAGATATCGGCCAAACGCTCCCACAGGGTTGGTTTGATACCATCGCTAGGATACATATGCTGGCGTGTGCCAACCCCGCCGATCTTCGGGTTGGCAAACGGCATCTTCAGTTTCTTAAGAACGTCGGACTCCCAGATAACATCACTATCAACAAGAACAACAATATCGGTAGTGGTTGCATCCACGCCCACGGCAAGCGCCGGGCGTTTGCCAGGAATATCGATTGGTATGACATCGACCTGGGGGTACGAGCGTGCAATCTCCATGGATGATGTATCGGTTACATCAACAACCGCAATAATACGCTCGGGGCCATTCGCGATCCAGGAATCGAGCGCGCGGCGAAACAATACCGGATCTTCGTTGTACACCGGCGTCACGATTGTAGCTGTAGTGTTGTAGTCGTTTTCAATCGGGCGGTAGAAAAGCGCCGGAATACGTTTAGCGAGCCACATTGCCCAGCGAAACATGCCCAGCACCCCGATCGGCAATAACCATAGTGCCTGCCCAAGTAGCTGGAATAATGCGCTCAGAAAGTGTATCATGTGCGTTCCCTAGCCTGATGTTTGGTATACGAGCACGCAGTACTTTGCTGGTACCTTTGGCCGCTTCCGACACGCCAGCACAACAAAATTACGGGCAAAGCGCGGTATCTCGCATGGTTCATAGGTAAGCGAATAATCCTATTGCTATAAAATCACCGATGGCCGCTTACCAAGTTCAAGCGTCAGCTCCTCAACCGCCATATCGTCCTGCTGGCGCACCACCTCAAGAATATCCTCGATCTTATCGGGCGATGGCGCAGCTGGCACCATAGCTGCCAAGCTCTCATTAACCGCAATCGTTGCTTCAAGCATCATGTGCTCAAACCCCTGCTCTTGCACAAATTGCATAAACGCAACGGTGTCCTTCGGCAAGCACGCGCCACCATAGGGCACACCACCACGAGTCCCATACAGGGGGTTCCACATGCTCTCAGCGCTTCGTGCCACGGTTGCACCAATCAGGTTGCTATCGGCACCAAGCTTCTGGCAGATGGCATGGACTTCGTTGAAGTAGCTGATCTTCACCGCATTATACACATTATTTACATATTTGATAAGTTCAGCCTCGGTGGGGGTGCAGCGAACTATCAACGCGCCAAAGGAGGCATATAAACGATCGAGCAGCTCTGCTGTATGCTGGTCGCTAGCGCCTAGCACCGTGATCCAGGGGCGTGCAAAATCTTGCTCGCTCGTCACAGCGCGTAAAAATTCGGGGTTCATGCCTACGCCAAAGTCATACCCAGCACGCTTACCTGAGGCGCGTTCAAGGATCGGCGTAATCCGCCGCTCGGTTGTGGTTGGCGGCACCGTGCTGCGTACCACAACAGTCACGTAATTGCTGGTCGTCGCAAGCCCACGCCCTATATCCAGCGCCGCAGCTTCAATGTAATCAAGAACGATCCGCCCTTCGACAGATGGTGTTGATACACAGAGCATCACTACATCGATAGTATCCCAATGAACATCATGGGTAAGCGTTGCCCGCAATCCCTGGCTGCGTAGCCGCTCGATGGTTTGCGGGTTGATATCGCAATAGCTGATATCATGGCCTTTTTTGGCAAACCCCTTTCCGGTAGCTAACCCTACAACACCAGAGCCAACGATGAGGATATGAGTCATACGAACCCCTCCCTTAGTGTATTAGTATATTAGAGACGAAAAGGCCGGATTATAATCGTACTAGACAAAGATTAGGTTTGTATTAAGCATTATTAATTGCCATTTTGAAAATACTATTTTTAATTTCAAATAATGAAACAACCGTTGTAAATTACCCATATTGCCTGAAAACATAGCATATGTATAGAGTATGCAAAGACAAAAATACATCTCACTATAAATAGCAAGGCTCCACCGATGTTTACTCAAGCGCCGACATCCTGGGCGGCCTTACAAGCGCCTATAAGCGATTTTGGCAGTAGAGAACAACACCGTAGGCATACAATGAGCCTGGTGCCAAAATGAGGCAAACATCGCCTTGGAATACTATTTAATTGTTCCCAAATGGGTATAACGTGGCTTGGATGTAATACAGCTTTCAAGGAGAGGAAGCGGGCAAAAAAAGAAAGCCTGCGCGTATTACATGCCGAGAAGCAAGATTAACCTAAAAGCTGCGTCACCCTTAATATATAAACTAATCTTTAACCACAGTTGACTAGATTGCCGAAAAATGCTTGAAATTGGGACTTAGCGAG
>JAFEAS010000042.1:0-14187 GCA_018266315.1 Chloroflexi bacterium SZAS-1
GGCGCTGGCTGGCTGGCTGGCTTGGCGTATTGTTGGGCGGCACATACCAAAGCCTGCAGTCGGGTTTCAGCTTGGGGGCGCGCTGTTGGCAGGTGCGGTTGTGGCGCTACACCCCGCGCCGTTTGAGGCGGTGGTGTGGATTTCGGCGCAGAGCGAGCTGCTGGCGGCGGCGCTGCTGCTGCTGGCGCTGCATTGCTGGCTCAACCGCGCACCGGCACCAGGCGCGCCACCTGCGGGCGTGACGCTGTGGGCAGTACTGGCGACGCTAGCGCTGGGACTGGCGCTACTGGCGAAAGAAAGCGCGGTGATTGGTCTGCCGCTCTTACTGCTGTTTGGCTGGGGAACACATACACCCGGGGCGGCGCGACGCGGCGTCTGGCGCGAGCTGCTGCCGTATACGCTACCCACACTGCTCACGCTGGCCTATATCGTGCTGCAAATCATGGTCGAGCGGCGCAACTACCTGCTGCAAGCGGGCGGCTATGGTTTAGGGCCGCAGCTGCTGCTCAACCCGCTGCGTAGCCTGGCGCTGCTGCTCGCCCCGCTCACTGACACCGAGCACGCCGATAACGCCTGGCTGGTGCCGCTGGGCGCGCTGGTTGCCGGGCTGCTGCTCGTGGCCCTGGGTTGGGCATTGTGGCAGCGCGAGCGCGGTGGGCGGCGGCGACTGGCATTGCTGCTTGCGCTCGGGCTTACCTTAGCTCCAACTGCACCCTTCGCCTCGCCACCCGATTCGCGCTACCTCTACCTGCCAGTGATCATGGGTGCGCTGTGGCTCGCTGGAATGCTTGGCAATGCCGCACAATTGCGCATGTTGGCTGTGCGCCGTAGCGTGGCAGTCGGCGCGTGGCTGCTAGTACTGGGCTGCGCTGCGCTGGCCTGGTGGGCGGGCGGCGAGCTGCACTTGCGTGAGTGGCGCTTTTCGGCGGGGGCCGGGCCGGGCGGCAGCCTGTGGCAGCTCGCTACTGATGTATGCGTGCAGAGTCAGCCCAGGCAAATGCTGATTGTGGAGCCGCCATTGGCAACTCCGCACGCCGAGGCGATTGTGCAGCTCGCCTGTGGCCCCGATGTGCGCCCGGTAGTGCTTGGCCGCAGCCAGCTAGATAAAGCGGTGGGTGCGCACATGGTTGTTATCAGCTTCCCAAATGGGAGTGCCACCATCGAGCGTATTACATAAGCTAAGAATAACTCCTTTACGAGGCTGTCATCTGCGAGGGCCGTGCATTGGCACGGCCCTTGTGCTATTTTCTGCGGCCTGGTGCTTGTGGGCGGGTTATTTTTGTAATGAATATATACGGCATGGCTTTGTAATGGCTTGGAAGCCAACGAGGGCTGTGCTTGGTGCCAGGCGGGCTGCGATCGCGTAGTAACAAAATCGTTATATGGCGCGCCCTGGAAATGCGAGAACGTTTATCTTCGCGCGGTATGATGATAAAAAGTCTGCGCCTTGGCCGAGCGGCGGCTAAGGCGCTTGAGATTCTTTGATTTGCCAGAGAAATGTTTGAGGTTGTTTGTGGTAAAGAAATTTGTCGAACGCATCAATCACCGCGCTGCATGGCTGCGCGGCCCACGCGCACGATTGGCCTGGGCTTTGGCATTTGTATTACCCCTGGCGCTTATGCTTGCGCTGGCACTACCGTACAGTCGGGCTGCGGAGGTGCCGCCGGTTGGTGCCGCTGACTATGTCGTTGAATCGTTTGGGCCAACGTTTCCGATTACTCAGGGCGCATGGTATAGCAATCCTCAGAATGGGATCGGGACGGGCTACTACTATACCGATATTGCCATTCCCTGCGGCTGGCCCACCAATACGCCGGTAATGGTTGATTTGTATAGCCCCGAGTTTTCGAAGCAGGGGGCCGCCGACGAATTGCGCAACGATGTCGCGCTTACCACCACCTTTGAGCTGTATGGGCCGAATGTATTGGTTGGGCCAGGGGTTGGCGACCCGGCCCCCGGCGCGGCGGGCAGCCTGGTGCGGCGCGACTACGCACCTACGAATACGCAGACGAACTGGAAGCGGCTGTATACCTTTGCTGCGCCGGTGCAGTGTGGCGTGTATGTGCTGCGCGCCGAGGCCAATGGCGATAACGGAAATGTATGGCGGCTGCGGGTGGGCTACGATAACGATGCTAACCCGAACAATCGCACACCTGCGAACTACGATGACGCCGATGGGCAGGCGGGAACCGGCGATGAAATTGTGCTTGGGGTACTGCAAACGGCCTTTAAGCATCCTCAGAATCCGTCGAACTGCCTCACTTTATATGAGTATGTGGCACCGAATTTGCCGCAAGCAGTCTTCCATAATTTTGATATGGAAGGCTCCGGCTCAGTGACATACTACGCTCCGAGCGGCACGGTATTTCCCGGCACTGCTTCAGGCAGCGGCGTATGGAATAATGGCACGCGCACCAATCGTGGCACAGGTGATGTCATTCTTACTCCTGAAGCGGGCTGGTGGAAAATTGTGACCTGCGCTGGCAGCGATCGGCACTTTATTCAGGAAGGCCAGATGGGTGTGCCAGCGTATTTCACCCAGCCGCCCACGCCGCGTGTAATTGTCTCCAAGGATGATGGCCAGGTCGATGCGCATCCGAACGAGCTGCTAAACTACACAATTCAATTTACCAACACCGCGAATATGGCACCGTTCCCGCTGGCAGTGCCGGGTGCGGCGCTGCAAACAGTTATTACCGACACATTGCCGCCCTACACAAGTTTCCAGAGCTGCGCGATTGATGCGCCATTCACCGGGAGCTGCGCGCCGAGCGGCGGCACAGTGGTGTATACGCTGACGCAGAAGGTGAACGCCGGTGCGCATGGTAGCGTGCGCCTGGCGCTGCTCACCGCACCTGATACGCCGGTGGGGCCGGTGCGCAACGATGTTACACTGGCCTACCGCGACAATTTGAGTAATCTGTACCTTTCAAATGGTAATGATATCGACCGGGTATCGCCCGCTGACCTTTCGTTGACGAAAACGGTCGATCGGTCACGCCCGAATGTTGGCGATATCGTGACCTTCAATATCGATGTGTACAACGCCGGGCCAGCTACTGCCACCGATCTTGTGGTGAGCGACCCCTTGCCCGATGGGCTAGAGTTTGTGAGCAGTGCTCCTGCTATTGGGAATTATAACCAGGATACCGGCGATTGGACGGTGGGCACATTAGATGTAGGCAGTAGCGCACATATTGCGTTGCAGGCCCGGGTAATTAGCCCGAATAGTGTGACGAATATCGCGCAGGTGAGTTCCGTCGATCAGCCCGACCCGGACTCAGCGCCAGGGAATAACAACCCGGGCGAAGACGACCAGGCCAGTGCCATCGTGGTACCTCAGGTGGCGGATTTGAGCCTGACAAAATCGGCCAGCAGCACTGCGGCGCAAACAGGTACCGAGATGTTCTACACCATTACCGTGACGAACAGCGGGCCAGATGTTGCCACGAATGTGTTTGTGAGCGATCCACTGCCATCTGGGCTGGTCTTCCGTGGGGCTGAGGCGAGCCAGGGCACGTATACCCTGGGAAATGGCAACTGGTTTGTTGGCACACTTGCGCCTGGGCGGCGTGCAACGCTCGTGCTGTATGTGCTGGTTAACACCGATACAAAAATAACGAACACGGCGCAGGTGAGCGCCGCCGACCAGTTCGACCCCGACTCGACACCGGGTAATAACAACCCGGCTGAAGATGACCAGGCCAGCGTGACTACGCCGATTGCGCCGACGGCAGTGGCGCTCAGCTCCTTTACGGCAGTGCGGAAGCCGGGCGGGGTGCAGGTGGCCTGGGTTACGAGCAGCGAGCTAGATACCTGGGGCTTTGCGCTGTATCGTAGCACCGATGGCTTGCGCGCGCACGCCGAGCGTGTCACGTCCGAGCCGATTATCGCGCAAGGGCGCGGCCAGGGCGGTGCACAGTATGCCTGGTTCGATGCCAATGCGCCTACGAATGTAGCGCTTACCTACTGGTTGGCAGAGACAGAGAATGGTGGGAAGGTGAATGAATATGGCCCGAGTATTGCGCTTCCGGTTGGCGTGGTGGCAAACTCGTATACGCTCTATGTTCCGGTTGCGGCACGTTAAGGCGGCATAACCAGGCGCATGAATATACGGCCCGGACACCAGGGCACCAGGGATTCACAGAATAATCCCTGGTGCCCTGGTGATTTGCGCTCGTGCTATTGGCTACTTTCCGTAGCGCCACTGGTAATAGTGCTGGCCGACATTGCCCATTTCAACGCGGAAGGCAGGCTCGTTGGTCGGGTTGTAGGTGAGCACACGCCGCTCGAACACCTGGAACAGAATTGCCCGCTCGGTGCCGCCAACCTTGGCCTTCACCCAGTAGGCTCCGGTGATCGGCAGCCCGAATACGAACAGCGGATCATACACCTTGCTTTGCAGATACTGTCCATTCTCGGCTACCAGGCCCTGCTGGTTCATGTAATCGATAAACACCTTGGCCACGCCATGATTGTTTTCGCCGCGCACCAGCGTGGTAGCCGGGTCGTTCGCATAATCGTTGAAGCCCGAAATGCTGCCATCGGGGTTGAGGTAGCCCGTCGCTGGTTTGCCCAGGTCGCTCGGGTTCACGCGCCCGGGGTTATCGATCAGGTGCGCCAGGTCGGCGTAGGTTGGGAACTGGTTGGGATCGCCGATGGCGGTGATCTTGGCCGGGCCGCGCATTTCAAATTGATTGAGACCAGTTTGCAGGCGGCCAGTCATTAGCTCAATTGGTAGCAGCCCGTTGGTGATATACCAGGTGGCATTCTGGTCGGCGGTCGGGTCGTTAATTTCCATCCGGCTTTTGTCGAAATACTGCACTGCCCGCTTCCCCTCAATACCCTCGGCGAATGGCTCGCGCAGCACCTCGCTAATCGGCTGCGGCCCCCACGTCCACGAGCGACCAGTCAGGTGCAGCGCAATCGGCAGGTCTTGGCGCTTCCACACCCGGTCGAAGGCCGGGTTGCCAATGGTGGGCTGGGCCGCTGGGGCGGCAAAGGTGGTTTGTACCGTCAGCAGCAATGTTGCCGCCAGTGCGGTAAGAGATCCAATGATGCGTCGCATTGTTGTACTCCTTCGTAGGTGTATCGCTTGTGCCCTGAGTATATGCCGCTCACGTGGTATTCACCATCACAGGCGAATGGGCCGTGCCTCAGGTTTCGCTGACAGAACTGAAATTGTGCTGAGAATGGGTAAGTACGCATCTTTGTCGTAGATTTCGCGTTAAATTCAGTGGAATAGCGCTTTCTCAGGCGATGCGATCTGCCCATATGATCAGCTATGGCTCGCTGCTGGCTAGCGTGTGCCTTGTCGCGGGGTGGTGCCTGGGCTATAATGCACATAGCTCATACGACAGGCGGCCATAGACGAACCACTCCGTAGCCAGACATTGAAAGAGCGTGGTATGGCGCATACTGAGCGCGTGCAGACGGCATGCTCGTCAAACTTGCTACCCCCGCCGCCCTTTGCGCCGCGCCTGCAACGCTACCTTTCGCCGGTGCTTGCTGGCGAGCTTGGCACAGCTGCCGATCCGGCGCGGCTGCACGATGCCTTTTTTCACCTCGCCTATGTTCGCGCCGCCGTTTACTCCTACCTGCCGCGCCTACTGATTGACCAGCTGCCTGCACAGCCAGCGCCGCCGTGGTTGCATTGGCTCGCTGGCTCGCTGCTGTTTGCCGATCTGTCTGGCTCAACTGCGCTGGCCGAGCGCCTAAGCACCCTGGGCCGCGAAGGTACCGAGATGGTGACGGCCTGCTTGAACCAGATTTTCACGCAGCTGATTCAGGTGATTCACGATTATGGTGGCGACCTGGTTACCTTCGGCGGCGATGCCCTGCTGGTGTTTTTTGGCGGCGACCGCCACCCGCGCGCGGCGGCCCGCGCGGCGCTAGCACTGCAAGATACAATGCGCGGCTATGTTCACGATATTCCGGGCGTGGGCCGTTTCCCCATGCACCTGCATGTGGGGGTGGAAAGCGGGCGCGTGGCGTTTGTGAGCGCGGGCGGCGATACGCACCTGCACTATAGCGTGCTTGGCCCGGCGGTCAACCGCGTCGCCGCCGCTGAGGGCTATGCCCAGCCAAACGATGTGGTGGTTGGCCCGGCAGCCTGGGCCGACTTGGCTGAGCTTGCCAGCGCCGCCGAAGTTGCGCCGGGCTTCTACCGGATCGAAACGCTGCGCGCCCCAGCACGCCCGCACCTGCCGCTGCCCAAAGCCCCGCCGATAGTCGCGCCCTCCGACGCGGCCGTTCCCGCGCTGCTCGATGAGCTCGACCAGATCAGCCGCTTCATTCCGCCGCCGCTGCTCAGCCGGATTTTGGCCGAGCCCCAGCGCCCACAAATTGAGGCCGATTTGCGGCCTGTGACGGTGCTATTCGCCCAGGTGCTCGGGCTAGAGGCCCTGGCCGAGGATTTGCCGCCGGTGGCGGCGGCGCGCGCCGTGCAAACGTATATCGGCGCGATGCAGGCTGCGGTCGATCAGTTTGGCGGTATGGTCAATAAGCTTGATGTAGCCGACGAAGGGATGAAGCTGGTGGCGATCTTCGGCGCGCCCGCCGCCTACGAAGACCATGCCGAGCGCGCCGCCCGCGCCGCGCTGGAGATGCAGACCCGCATGGCAGCGGTGAACCAGCAGATTGCTGCCGAAACCTGTGAGCTGCGCCAGCGCATTGGCCTGAATTTAGGCACCGCGTTTGCCGGGAATGTTGGCAGCGATGTGCGTAAAGAATATACCGTGATGGGCGATGCAGTGAATGTTGCGGCGCGAGTGATGAGCAAGGCGGCCTGGGGCCAGGTGTGGTGCAGCGAGGCAGCAGCTCGTGCGATCGACGTGCGTGTGCGGTGCGATGATCGTGGATCGATTGCGCTGAAAGGTAAGGCCCAGCCCGTGCAATTGTTCGAGCTAGCGGGTCTGCGCGACCAGCCTGCTAATGCTGTGGTCGATGGTGAAGCGCCGCTCATTGGGCGCGCTACCGAGCTGGCCTGGCTGTACGAGCATCTCGATGCGGCCTGCGCCAGGAACGGGCGTGCGCTGCGGATCGTGGGCGAGGCGGGCGTGGGCAAAAGCCGACTCACCGCCGCCCTGCTGGCCGAGGCGGCGGCGCGCGGCGTGCGCATCATTCAGGCCGAGTGCTTTTCGTACACTGTGGGCATCCCCTACGCCGCCTGGGCCGAATGGCTCAAGTCGCTGTGCGACATCCGCTCGGGCGATAGCGATGCCGTGCGCGCTCACAAGATCAGCCGACACCTGGCCGCGCTGGGGCCGGGTATGGAAGAATGGCTGCCGGTGCTGGGCGACTTGGCGCGCCTCGATGTGCCCGATACGCGCCTGACGCGCGGCCTCGACCCGCAAATGCGCCAGGCCCGACGCTTCGAGCTGATTGAGCGGCTGCTGCTGGATGCCGCGCGCGCTGGCCCGGTGCTGGCCCTGTTCGAAGATTTACACTGGAGCGACCCGATCTCGCTCGATCTATGGCGGCGCGTGGCTGGCGCGCTGAACGGCAAACCGGTGCTATTACTGGCGGCGCATCGCCCGGCTGCGCTGTTCGATGCCGAACCCGATGGCGCGCACGAGCTGCGGCTCAAAGAGCTTTCACGCGATCAAAGCGGCGATTTAGCCGCAGCGCTAGTGGGCAACTCTGCCCTGCCGCCCGCGCTAGTGCAGCAGCTGGTCGAGCGCGCCGATGGCAACCCGCTGTTCCTTTCCGAGCTGCTGCATACCGTGCTGGACAAACTACAGGTCGCCGATAGCACACATCTGCGCGCCGAAGGTGCTACGCCAGCGTATAGCCCGCAATCGCTGCTCGCCGAGCTGCCCGATAGCTTGCACGGGCTGCTGCTAGCGCGCATCGACCGGCTAGACGAAGCGAGCCGCAGCGTGCTGCGCCTGGCCTCGGTCATCGGTCAGCGCATTCCATTTGGCGTGCTCCAATCGATCCAGCAGTACGACCAGTACACCCTGCTGCGCGAGCTTGTTCGGCTCGATGCTGCCGACATGACCGCGCTCGAACGGCTTGAACCCGAGCGTGTCCATGTATTTCGCCACGCTCTGATTCAGGAAGTGACCTACCAGAGCATGCTGTATGCCCGCCGCCGCGAGCTGCATGGCCGCATTGGCGAATACCTTGAGCAGCGCTACGCCGATGATCTCGATGATTATTGCGGCTTGCTGGCGCACCATTATCGCCTGAGCGATCGGCGCGACAAGGCGATCGACTACCTGCTGCTGGCCGGGCAGAGCGCCCAGGCGGTGTATGCCAACGACGAGGCCATTCAGTCGTTTACCTGGGCGCTTGAGGCGCTGGCGGGCGACGACGCCGACGCGCGGGCCTGGGCGCTGCGCGATGCGCTGGGCGATGTGTTTGCCACCGTGGGCCGCTACGACGAAGCGCTGGCGCAGCATGCCGCCATCCTGACCGCACCAGGGCTGGTGCCCGATGCCGCCTGGCGCGCGCACCGCAAGCGCGGCAATGTGCTCGAACGGCAGGGCCAGTACGATGCCGCGTTGGCTGCGCTAGAGCAGGCGATGACAGTGGTGCGATCGGGCGCGCCGGGCATTTCGCCGCTGGCGCTCTCGATGATCAATGCTGATATTGGGCTGGTGCATAAGCGGCGCGGCGAGTTCGATCTGGCGATTGCCGCGTGCGAGGCGGGCCTGAGCGCGGTGCAGGACGACCCCAATTCATTCGATGACGAAAAGACCGAGGCGCGGCTGCATTCCGAGCTGGGTGGCATTTATGGCATGCGCGGCGATTATGCCCGCGCCCGCACCCACTTCGAGCGCAGCCTGGCACTACGCACGCTGGTGGACGACCTGCCGGGCATGGCGGCGTCGCACAACAACCTGGGCTACCTGTGGCAGCTACAAAGCGAGTACGAGCGTGCAATCGCGCAATATCGCGTCGCCGAAGACATTGCGCGAAAGATGAATCTGCGGCATTTTGTCATTTTTGCGGTTGGTAATATGGCCTATGCGCTGATGAGCCTGGGCCAGTATGCTGAAGCCGAGCAGCGCTGTACGGATGTGCTGGCGATCGCCACCGAAACGCGCGCGCAATACAATATTGCCCAGAGCCACGATATGCTGGGCCTGATGACCTATTACAAGGGCGACGTTACGGCAGCGCTTGAGCACTATACGCAGGCGTTGCAAATTCACCGCGAAACGGGCAATCTACATCAGGAACACATGACTAACCTGAATATTGCGGTGGTACAGAACGCG
Organism: Chloroflexi bacterium SZAS-1; assembly: GCA_018266315.1. Taxonomy (GTDB): domain Bacteria; phylum Chloroflexota; class Chloroflexia; order Chloroflexales; family Roseiflexaceae; genus Kouleothrix. The sequence goes on from JAFEAS010000042.1 coordinate 9,228, forward strand.
CGCGGCGATTTTGCCGCAGCCGCGCAGCTCGCCAACCAATCGCTGGAGTATGCGCGCACTGCGCAAGCGCAACGCCTGGAGGCCGAGGCGCTGAATGCCCTGGCCGAGGCGGCCTTCGGCAGCGGCGATAGCACCGCCGCCGCTGCGCATGCCCAGGCCGCACTGGCGATTGGCGAGGCCATTGGTAGCCGCCACGATTGCGGCCTTTCGCACCGACTACTAGCTCTGGTCGCAGAGGGGCAGGGCCAGCCCTTTGCCGCCAGCTTCGAGACCAGTATTGCGCTGTTTGAAGCCATCCAGGCCCGCTTCGAGCTGGCGCGTACCTGGGCGTATTTCGGCGCGGCGCTGCACCGGCGCGGCAACAAACCGCGCGCTGCTGCGTACCTAAAACGGGCAAAAGATACGTTTATATCCATAGGTGCGAACGGCGAGCTACAACGTTTACGCTCCATTGCAGAAAGGGAAGATTAAGCTATGTCGCAATCTGATGTCGAGCGCGTGATTGGCCGCGCCGTAACTGATGCTGAATTCCGCAAGGCACTGATTGAAAATGCCCGCGAGGCGTGCAAAGATTATAACCTGACCGAAGATGAGCTGAGCGCGCTCGAAGCGCTCGATGCCGAGAGCCTGGCGAGCTTCGCGGGCACGCTCGACAAGCGCATCTCGAAGACCAGTGGGATGGGCTTTATTTAGGCGCAGCGGCGCACGTAGCGGCTGGCAGGGCGGGCTTATCCCCGCTCTGCTTTTTTGTTCGCCTGGGCTGAATGAGCCATAGTCAGCACTTTATACGAACGCAGCGCAAGCCTCAGGGCATTGGATATGGTGCCGGGTAGGGCGATGGGTCGCTGCGCGGGGTTGAGGTTGGGACAAACGGGGTGGCTGTCGGGCGGCTCGGATCGGCGGCAAATTCGCCGCATAGCTCATTGCCCGTGGTTGCATCGTAGACGCCGCGCAGTGTGCCCCACATTCCATCGGACATGCCGTACAGCGTTACTAACCATATGCCATCGTAATGCCCCTGAAAGGTGCTACAGCCTTTGTGGAGCTGCCGCGCCGCCGCCTCAGACACGAGCTGACTATCGAGCAGTTTTGCTTCAGCACCATGGTTCCGCCGGAGCTGTACCAGAAGTTGGTCGGTACTCAGGAACGGCCCTTTGCCGAGCACCTGGCGAATCGGCGGCGTCGGCGTTGGGGCGGGCGGCATGTCGAACGCAAAGCTTAGTACCACAAAGGTATACGCCGCAGTGAGATCCGGCGCGGCATCCATTCCCAATGGGTAGCGTAAAAACAGTTCGTAGCTGCGACCATAGTTGCTAAAAACGATGCCAATCTGTTGCGCGTCTCGGTCAGCTCCGCCAAAATCACGATAATATCCAGATAACGCTTGATGCTTAACCTGTTCGGCAAATGGAAGGCTATCCGATGTAAAAGGCCCGCCGCCCACTTGTTGTAATAACGGCGGCGTATGAGCAACATCATATTGGTCGTAATGGGTTTCGCCAGCATACACGCGCACAAGTATTGGAAATTCGGCGTGTTGCGGGCTGCGGATGGCGAGTGTGGCAACGGTGCCTGGCTGCTTGGTGGGTTCGGCAGCCCAGCCCGCAGGGTAGCGCAAGCGGTAGCCTAGCGCTGGATCGTGATATTCTGTCCACGAAGCATAATCAGCCGGTGGTTGGGGCGTTTCAGCCAGTTCGGGTGGCATTGAGGCATATGTCTCTACCACCTGATCGACGGTGAAGATATGCCGGGCGAGCTGGCAATGCGCTGTATCATCATTCCCAAAATGGCCGCGAACCCGCGCGTGATAAGGCACATCAATTGGATTGCTCACAACCAACCAAGCTGCTTCATCCGGCGGGAAGCGATTACTTGCATTTGAAGCGCGGCCGCCTAACACCGGGATGAACCAGGGTGTTGGTTGATCTACCAGTAACACGGTGGAATCGGTGCGCACAGGGCAACCCTGCGAATCGCGTGTCACTGCCGAGCCGCCTTCTCCAAATGACCAGCCACGCCAGGTATAGGTATCGAATTCCACCGACGAATCTGGCTGAACTGAATTGCGTACAAACCCTGCTATTGCGCCCTGTAAGGGTGGGGCAGCATTTTCTGCGGTAAGGTTTGTTTGTACTTGTGAGTAAGGCTGGCCGCAAGCAACAATGAAACATGACATTAGCATTATGGTGAGCAATCTTACCAGCATAAGCAACTCTGAACAAAGACTTTGCGTGAGGATATACACGCTTGTTACTATATTAGTGTACTTTAAAATCGACACACCATGTGTATTCGAAGATACAGCGTTAGGCGCGCATAAGAAATAGCCCTGGAGTACTGGGCGCGAATAGTACCAGGCTGCGTGTAAGGGTTCAGCGCACTCGCGCCGCGCTGATCTGCACGCCCAACTGGCGGTCGCCTGCGCCGAAGGTGGCGCTGCGCAGCACGAATTCAAGCGGGTCGCCGGTCGCCAGCGCCAGCGGCACGGTGTACACGCGCCATTCCGGCCCAACCGTTAGCGCTACACAGCTGCGGCGGCTGCATGCCTCAGCGGCCACCGGCGCGCCATCGGGGTGGGGCGCAGCCAGCCGCAGGTGCAGGAACACGATGGTGGCTGGCGCGGTAGGCGGCGTACCGAAGCGAATCATTGCGCGCTCGCTGGTCCAGCGCGCCGGGGTAGCTTGCAGCTGTTCAGCCGGGTACATGCCCGCTACATAGCCAAAATCGAGGCCAGCGCCAATCGCCAATGTGTCGGTAAACACCGGCTGTAGCGTCGTCCAGCTCCAATCGGTCACCTGCTGCTGGTCGAGATCGTTCGGCTGAAATGCCTGCCGCGCGCCCGCCAGGTCGCCAGTGGCGCGCAGGAAATCGCCCAGCTTGGCGACGGCGGGCGGGTAATCGGCCTGCAGGCCAACCGCCGAGCGATACGCTTTCAGCGCGCGGCCATCATCGCCGCTTGCGTGCGCGTGGTCGCCCAGGCGCAGCCAGCCGTCGGGGGTGCGCTGAACATCGAGCGCCTGCTGGTCGAGTGCGAGCGCCTGCGCGGCATTACCCGCGTTCCAGGCCATTTCGGCGCGCTGCGCATACCAGCCGCGCGCCAGGTTCTGCTCGGCCCACGCGCGCGGGTACGAGAGCAGCACGGTGTAGCCAACAAACGCGCTCAGCGCCAGCAGCGGCAGGCTCACCAGCAGCGGGGTAACGCTAGCGCGAAAGTTGCCTTTCCACCTGCCTGCCAGCAGCCACGCCGCATAGGGAATAAGCACCGGGAACACGAAATGCCGGTAGCGCCCTTCGCCATGGGTCAGTAGAATAGTGATGATCGTGTACAGCAGCCAGGCGCTATGCAGCGCCGCTGGCGAAGCCAACATCGTTCTGAAGCGGCGACGTGGCGGCTGGGCGCGGGCGGCGTGCGCCAGGTACAGCCCCAGCCCGGCGATGCCGGTGAGTGCAATCATGAAATAGAGTGCGTCGTCGAGCACAAGCGCGATGGCGAACAGCGGGAAGGGCACATCGCTGTAATAGTTCGGCTGCAAAAACCGATCTTCAACTTGCTTCACCTGCCACAGCCCCACCCAGTCGGGCCAGAGCTTGCGCAGCAGAATCGCTGGGTCTTCGCGCAGCCGGGCTAGCCCTTTGGCGGTAGCGTAATCGCTGCGCTCAGCCGGGTTAGGGATATTCTCAAGCGTGCGGAAAATCTCGCTACTGCGCTCGCGCGGCTCGTTGAAGGCCCACAGGTTGTACGAAAGCCCGGTTTCGACGGCAATAAAGCGGCCATACGCCAGGTAGTTGCGCACCGTCCACGGCGCGATTGTGAGCACGGCGGCCAGCAGCACCACCAGCGCACTTGACCACCGCCCACTAACAACCGACCACGGAAAACGCCGCCCGGTGGTCGTCGGTCGTTGGTCGGCGGTTATTGGTTGCACCAGCAGCCACAGCGCAATCGCAGGCAAAAACAGCATGCCCGCCGAGCGCGTCAGCGTGGCCAGTCCAAAGCACACCCCCGCCAGCCCAACGCGCCAGCGCATTCGGCCGGTCTCCAGTCGTCGGTCGTCGGTCGTTGGCACCAGGCACAGCAGCCCGGCAGTGAATAGGAACGTGAACAGCGTTTCGGCCATATACAGGCTGGCGAAGGTTACAAACGTCCAGAGCACCGCCGTGAGCAGCGCCGCCACGCCCGCCGCGCGCCGCCCGGCCAAAGCCAGCGCCAGCCGGTAGTTCAGCCATACGGTTGCCGTGCTCAGCAGCAGGTTCGGCAGCGCGGCGCGGTGCAGGTCGCCGCCCGCCAGCCACAGCGAGCCTGCCAGCCATAGCGGGTAGAGCGGTGCGCGCAGCCAGTGATAGTGCGTGTAAAACACCCAGCCGCGCCCGGCCAGCAGGTCGCGCGCGACGGTAATGTATTCAACTTCGTCGTTGGCGGGCTGATGCAGCGGGCCGCTCCACAGCAGCAGGCGTAGCGCCAGTGCCAGCAGCAGTGCGATCGGCAGCAGCGGCGCGTAGCTCGTCGTTCGGGTAGTCGGTTGCGCGCTCATGGCTGCACCGCCACCAGGCGCACGCGCACACCCAAGGCCCGGTTATCCGGGCTGGCGCGGTCGTAGTCGCGCGGGCGAAACGTGGTGCTGCGCAGCGTGATTGTGAGTGGGCCAGTTATGCTTGGCAGGGTCAGCGTGTAGCGCTGCCAGCCGTTTGTGGGCGTGAGCTGGCCTACGTCCTGCCCGTTCACGGTCACCTGTACCGCAGGCAGCGGCGCGCCATCCGGTCGGTCGGCGTTCAGCTCAAGCGCCAGGTGGCCGCCCACGCCCGCCAGCCGCACCTGCGCGCTGTCGTGCGTCCAGCGCCCGCCAGCTTCCGGCAGCCAGAAGCCTTGAACCAGCCCCAGGTCGGCAGCGCCAACCGGCACGCTCGCAGGAATAGTGATGAATGAAGCGAACGCATCCCAGCTCCAGCGTTGGAGATCATC
>JAFEAS010000042.1:14302-15243 GCA_018266315.1 Chloroflexi bacterium SZAS-1
GCGCCAGCGCCACCCGCGCCAGCGCCGATTCCGGGTCGAGCGCCAGTGCCGCGCTGGCGGCCAGCTGTGCGCCCTGCGCATCGCCCGCACTGAGCGCGCGCGCGGCCTGGGCCAGCTGCCAGTGCTTGCGCGCCAGCATCACGCTTTCGGTTGCGTAGTCGCGGTGCAGCCATGTCATGACCACCAGCGCCGCGACCGTAACCATCGCGCCGATAATTTGCACATTCGACCTTACGCTGTCCTGTGCCCGCCAACGGGCAATTCGTGCCAGCGCCAGCGCCGCGTAGGGCAGCAGCACCGGGTAGAGCGGCAGCCGGTAGCGTAGCTCAGTGTGGAACAGCATCGCCGTAAACAGCGTATACAGCGCCCAGGGCACAAATAGCCAGCGCGGGTCGGCCAAACTAGAACCGAGAACCGAGAACCAGGAACCACGCGCAGCGGCGCGCGCGCCAACCGGTTCTCGAAAAAGCCACATCCCGGCCGCGCCACCCAATAGCAGCAACAGCCACATACCATCGCCGAGCAGCAGGCGCAGCCACACTTCGGCGGGCGGCAGCCAGATCGCCCGGCGCGCGCGCATGTCGTCGAAGAATTGCAGCGCGAAGAACTTTTTGGCCTCGCCCCAGGCTTTTTGCGCGAACCAGCCGGGGTTGCCGCTCATTGCGGCCAGGCCGTTGGCGCTGGCTAGCCGCTGGCGCGCGGCCCGGTCGTCGCGCAGGCCATACAGCGCGCGCTTGGCCGCCTCGCGCCCGAGTGGGTCGGCGGCGGTCGCGGCGGCGGGGTTGTTATCGAGCCACAGGTTTTCTGCGCCGGTGGTATCGACCACAATCAGCGCGTGGTAGGTCAGCGCGTTGCGCAATGTCCATGGCCCCACCACCAGCGCCGCCGCCAGCACGAAGGCGAGCGGATTGAACCACCAAGGCCCAGAGCGCACTGAGGTT
>JAFEAS010000042.1:15293-18255 GCA_018266315.1 Chloroflexi bacterium SZAS-1
GGCACCAGCGGCAGCGCCACCGAGCGCAGTAGTATCAGCGTGCCGAAGGCCAGGCCAGCCGCTACCAGCCAGCTGCGAGCACGACGTTGCGCGCCCACCAGCAGCAGCCAGAAGCATGTCGTTAGCCCGAACACAAACAGCGTTTCGGTGAGTAGCTCGGTGGCGTCGGCCGCCAGCGTGTAATCGAGCGCGCAGAGTAGTGCGGCCAGTAGCGCCAGCCGCGTGCGCGCAAACAGTTGCCGTGCCAGCAGAAAAATCGGCACAACCGTGAGCGCAGAAATGACTGCCTGCACCAGCCGGATACGCTGCACCAGCGAGTCGAACAGGGTGATGCACGCGGCCAGGAAGCCGGTGTACAGCGGCGGGCGCATCAAGTTAAGCTCGACATAACGATGTTCGCGCAGCAGGGTCAGCGCCTGGTTGAAGTATTCTTGCTCGTCGCCGCCGAGGGCATATTGCTCGTGCCAGCGCCACACCAGCAGGCGCAATGCCAGCGCCAGAAGAAAGATAAGAGGTAGAAGGTAAAAGGTAGACGTTGGCGCTGTGGCTTTTACCTTTTGCCCTTTGCCGTTTGCCTTCGTCATGGCGCCGCCTCCAGCCGCACGGTGTCGAGGCGCACGCCGAGCTGCTGTACCTGGCCCACTTGCGACCCTTGCTGGCTCAGGTAGCGCGCGGCTGCGGGTACAAACGTGGGCGTATGCAGCGTGAGCACAACATCCGCGCCGGACGGGTTGGGCGGCAAGGGCACTGCAAATTCAGCGGGGGCATCCAGCACTGGCGTGAATGTGCCGACCAGCTGATTGTTCATCCATATTTCTACTGGCGGCGGGGCGGCGGCGTAGCCAGCCCAGCCGCGCCCATCGGCGCGCAGCACCAGCCGCTGTGGCGTGCCCGTGCCCGCCTGTGGGAAGCGTATTTGCGCGCCATCGCTACACCACCGAAAATTGCCGCCCGCTTTGGGGTCGCCCTCGCCGAGGTAGCAGCCGCGCAGGTAGCCCAGGTCGAGGTTGCCGGCGATGTCGAGGGTGTTGCCGGGGATGGGCGCGGGGTGCAGCCAGTCCCAGGCGAACTGCACCGGGTTGGCGTTATCGACGAATTGCTTTGAAAAGAGTGCCCGCGCGGCGGCGGTGTTGCCGCTGGTACGCAGCAGGTCGGCAGCAATGACCGCGCCTTTCGCGTCGTTCGCCGCTGCCAGCGCCGGTGGGTCGAACTGCGCGGCTGCGGTAGCAGCCTGTCCATCAAGCGCCTGTAGCAGTGGCGGCCCGAAGCGCGCGGCGTCGGGCGTGAGTGGGCCGCTGGCAAGCAACGCGCGCGCCGCGGCAGCATCGCCCGTGCGCAGGGCTGCACGCAGCTGCTCGCTGTGCAGGTAGGCCGGGCGCGCGGCCAGCGCCATGGCAGTATCCTCGAAGCTGGAAGGGTATGGCCCCAGGTACGAGGCCCACGGCGATTCGCCGCGCTCGTTCAGCGGCAGCAGGTAGGCGTAGGGCGTAGCCGCCAGCAGCCCGAGCGCCAGCGCCAGCGCACCCCAGGCCACGCCGCTGCGGCTGCGCAATGCGCGCCATTCGTGCGGCGCGGCCGCCAGCGCCTGTGCGGCCAGCAGAAATACAAATGGCATGAGCGGCAGCCGGAAGCGGTTGATGGCGAACAGCAGCGGCGCGACCGCCAGGTTATACAGCAGCCACAGGCCAATCAACGATTGTAGGCTTGCGCTTGGGCGTTTGGCGCGCGCCTGCTGCATAAGTGCCCAGCCTAGCGCTGCCAGCGGCAGCGCCAGCACATATAGCGTGTCGTCCAGCAGAAACAGCCCGAGCGTGTAAGGCTGCGGCAGCCGCCCGGCAGTGAAGTTATCAGTGAAGCGCTCATCGCCGCTGTAGTTGATCTGAAATAGATCAACTAGCTCGGCTAGCGATTTGCGCGCGAAGGCCAGCGGCTTGGCGCGGATCAGGCACCAGCCCTCGGCGCTCATGAGCTGCTGCACCTGGGCCTGCGGTAGCGCGGTGCGGTCGGGGCGCGCCAGCGCGGCGGCAAAGCGCGGGTCGCCGCTGCGCGCCAGGCACGGCCCATCCGAAAGTACGCTACCGTCGGCGGCAAGAATTGGCTGAAGCAGCGCGCGGCGCTGGCTGGCATCCAGCTTTGTGTCGAGCAGCGCCAGGCCAAAATTGCGCGAGGGCGCATCCAACCGTGCATTGCCATCGTAGGCGGTGCGTCCGCCCAGCATCAGGTTGAACGCGCCGCTGGTGTCGATTACCACTAGCCCGCCGTACAGCCGCGAGTTGTACCATGTCCACGGCGCGATCACCAGCGTAGCGGCGAGCAGAAAGACGATTGGGTTGAACCACGGCGGCATAGCCGCCAGGAACGGCCGAATAGCTGCTCTAGTCGTCGGTTGTTGGTCGTCGGCTGTCCTTGGCTGGAGCAACAGCCACAGCGCCACTACCGGCAGAAACGCCAGTGTAATACTGCGTGTGAGGGTTGCTAATCCCATCAGCCCGCCCGCGACAACGAGCCACGCGCCGTGCCGTAGACGTTTCCCTGCGTTAGCTGTCGGTCGGCGGTCGGCGGTCGTTACTGCATACGCCAGCGCCAGAAATGCGCCTAGCAGCAGCGCGATAAACAGCGTTTCGGAGAGCAGCGCCTGCGGGTATACTGCGAATGGGAAGTAGAGCGCCATCAGCACGGCGGCGAGCGTGGCCGCCTGGCGGTTGGCTGGCACCAGGCAGCGGGCCAGCGCATACACCAGCACCACGTTCAGTAGGCTGAGAACCATCTGGCTGGCAAATACTGGGGTGGGCGTTTCGCCGAAGAGGCGCAAGTGCGCCGCCACAAACAGCGGGTACAGCGGCGCACGCGTCCACAGGTAGCCCAGGTACCAGCCGAAGTTGCGCCCGGCGGCCAGCCAGCTTGCTGCCGAAAAATACTCGCCCTCGTCGGAGATCCAGCCGGTGCGCGGCAGGTGCCCCCA
>JAFEAS010000042.1:18313-37519 GCA_018266315.1 Chloroflexi bacterium SZAS-1
GGGGGGAGCGATGACAGGCTCATACCTTATGCGCCGTGGCGCACGAGGAAGTCGTGCACGGTTGCCAGGGCGCGCGCGTTTTCTTCGACATAGGCCATACGCCCACTGTGCTCGAACGCAACCGGCTCGGCGTGCGGCGCGCCCTGGGTAAGCGCTTCGGCACCTGCCACTGAGCAGGTGCAGTCGTAACATCCGGCGAGCAACAGGAGTGGGTAGCCCTGCTCACGCTCGGTGATATACAGCCGCGTAGTGTCGATGGGCACATGCCGCACGCCCGGCTGTGCGTGTGTCACTGTCATCGCGCCCTCCTGCGCGCAAACCGCATTCGCGCGGGTTATTCTACCACACCCCTACACCGTGTGAGCCCATCGTTCTCATTATGCACATCGCTCATAGGGTACCGCTCCGCGATTGCTGGTATAATAAGCAGCGCCTCCGTTGTGTTGTTGAACATTCACCCGCCAGCGCGCCAGTAGCTTGTTTGCGAACGACAGATAGTTGTTGCGTTTGAGTCAATGGGGAATCATACGCCGTGAATGTCGAACAAGACCCGCCAACCTTGTCGCATATCGAGCGCTATGAACTCGTCGCCGAGATCGGGCGCGGCGGGATGGGGCGGGTATTTCGTGCCTACGACGAGGCGCTTGAGCGCACAGTCGCGCTCAAAATCCTTGCGCCCGACCTCGCGCACGACCCGCGCTTCGTGGCTGCCCTGCGACGCGAGGCTATCAGCGCTGCGCGGCTGCGCCATCCCCACATCGCACTACTGTATGAATTCGGCCAAACCGACGATCTGGCCTTTCTGGTTATGGAATATGTGCCCGGTGATTCGTTGCGCCAGCTGCTCGCCGAGGGGCCGCTGCCGCCGCATCGCACACTGGCTATTCTGGCGCAGATCGCCGATGCGCTTGAATACGCGCATTCCGTTGGTGTTGTCCATCGCGATGTGAAGCCCTCGAACATTCTGGTAAGCGCGGGCGATCAGGCAGTGCTGATCGATTTTGGGCTGGCCGAGCTGACGGAAGATCTAACGGTGACGGGTGACAGCGCGCAGCTGGGCACGCCCCACTACATGTCGCCCGAACAGGCTGCTGGCGAACCGGCCAGTGGGTGGAGCGACCAGTATGCGCTGGCTGCCGTTGCCTATGAAATGTTCGCCGGTACGCCGCCTTTTCCTGGCCGCACTGCCGCAGCCGTGGTTCACGCGCATATCTACGAGCAGGCCCCGGCGGTGACGGAGCAGCGGCCCGCGCTTCCCGCCGCATTGAATGCTGTGCTGCAACGTGGGCTTGCCAAACAGCCCGCAGCGCGTTACCCTGCGCCAACGGCGTTTGTAGCTGCACTGCAATCGGCCTTCGATGCACCAAACCGGCAGCGCGCCCGGCCCTGGTATTGGCTGCTGGCAGGCTTCGCCGCAATCGTAGCGCTGAGCACCCTGGCGCTGGTGCTGTGGAATATGCGCGCGCCGGCACCAAGTGCGATCGCAACAGTTATTCCAGAAAGCGTGCCTGTGCTGCAATCCATTAAATGGAATTACGACCTGGGGATGGTTGGCACATCGCAGCCGGTTATTGCCGCTCGTACCCTGGTGTTCGAACCGCTCAATGGTTCGCTGGTGGCCCTCAATGCCGAAAATGGTAGCCTGCGCTGGGCAAAAGATGGTGGGCGCAATCCATTCGGCGCGCCGGGCGCTGGGGCTGGCGTAGTTTTTGTTGGCGATGCCGCTGGCGATGTTACGTGTCTCGATCCGCTCAACGGCACGGTGCTATGGCGAACGCACCTGAGCAGCGGCGTGCGTCAGGCACCAACGCGCAGTAACGATCGCGTGTTTGTCACGACGGTCAAAGGCTGGATCGCTAGTCTTCATACCGGCTCCGGCCAGATTCTCTGGTCGCGCCAGCTGGCTGATGGCATCGGTATACCCACCATGGGTGCAGGAAGCGTGTTTGTCGCCGGTGGTCAGTCGCTATATGCGCTGGATTTGAACACGGGCGATTTGCTCTGGGTGTTCGAGGCGCGCAGCCCGATCATCACGCAACCAACTATTTTCAATGGCCTGGTGTTGGTTGGCACCGACAGCGGCGCGCTGCATGGGATTGAGGCAAGTAGCGGCGCGGAACGTTTGTTGTGGCAGGCGCGCGGCGCGATTAGCGCCCGCCCGCTAGTTGCCGACGGCGCGCTCTATGTCGCCGATCAGTCGGGGATGCTCTCGGCGCTACGGCCCGATGGCTTGCAGCTTCAGCTGATCTGGAGCTACGAGACCGACCCGGCCACCGCGATTGTCGCAACGCCGCTACTGGCTGGTGGCCGATTGATTGTAGGAACCAGCGGCGGGGTGGTATATAGCCTCGATGCACGTAGCGGCGGCGAGCGCGCGGCGCTGCAGCTTAAAGGTAGCATTGCCACATCGCCCACGCTTGGGACGGGGACGGTATTTGTGCAAGCCAACCGCATTTACGCGCTCGGGCCATAAGCTATGCCAATGCCACACGCTTCCTTGCTGATTCAAGAACCCGATGGTTCGCTGCGTGAAGAGCCGCTCATTGCCGAGCTGATTGTGCTTGGCCGCGACCCGAGCTGTGGTATTGTGATCGTAGGCCGCCTGGTCTCGCGCCAGCACGCGGCCATCCGCCGCCAGGGCACAAGCTATACGCTTGAAGATCTGGGGAGTCGCAATGGCACCGCTATCAATGGCGAAATCCTCAGCGGCCCGCGCACGCTGCGTGACGGCGACATGATCGACCTCGGTGGGATCGGGCGGCTGACGTTTGCCGATGGCGACGCAACCAGCACGCGGCCCGTGCCGCACGCTGTTGGTATCTGGCTCGACGCGGCCACGCAAGATGCCTGGGTTGACGGTCATCGCCTCGAGCCAAAGCTCTCGCCTGCGCAGTACACGATGCTTCAGGCACTGCTCGCGCGGGCCGACCAGATCTGCTCGCGCGACAAGATTATCGCGGCGGTCTGGCCCGAAATCACCGATGGTGTGTCAGACGAAGCCCTCGACGCGCTGATTAAACGCGTGCGCGCCCGCCTCGCCGAAGTGCCCGGCGGTCAGTCGTACCTTGTGACGCTGCGCGGGCGCGGCCTGATGGTGCGCAGTCGCCCAGGCAAGGAGGTGGCATCGTAATTGCGCCCGCTTTGCGCCTACTTTGCGCCTCTATGGTGCCAGTCGTCCGTCTAACACGGCCTGAATGCGCCTGCTATAATCGCCTCATCGAATCCTACCACCATCGCCTCCAACATACGATACACAGCGGCACTACGCGAATGATCCAGACGGACATTCCTGCTGTATTCGCCATCGATAGCGTTCATTCGACATCCTAGCGCGCGGGATGTCGTTATCACGATGTCTTCAATTGCTAAAAACAGGGAGGTTACTATGACACAACGACGTTTCATCATGCTGTTCAGCGCATTAATGCTTCTGGCAGGTCTGTTGGCGTCCTGTGGTACCACCACGCCGAGTGGCAGCGGCGGTGCTACAGCGCCTACGGCTGGTGGCACCGCTGCTGGTGGCGGTCTGCCCAAGCTGACCAAAGCTCCCAAGAAAGTTGGTTTCGCGCAGACTGAAAGCAACAACCCCTGGCGCCTCGCACAAACCGCCAGCATGAAGGCGGAGGCAGAAAAGCGCGGCTATGAGCTTGTTTACACCGATGCCGCTGGCTCGGCGGCCAAGCAGGTTGCCGATGTCGACTCCATGATTGCCCAGAAGGTTGACGCGATTTTCCTGGCACCGCGCGAGGAGAAGCCGCTGGCTCAGGCCGTGCTCAAGGCCAAGGCTGCGGGCATCCCGGTTATTCTGCTCGATCGCAATGTCGACCAGACGATCGCCAAGCCTGGTGAGGACTTTGTAACATTCATCGGCTCGGATTTCATTGAGGAAGGCAAGCGCGCGGCGGAGTGGCTGATTAAGGCCACCAATGGCACCGCCAAGATTATTGAGCTTGAAGGCACCACTGGCTCGTCGCCAGCCAACGACCGCAAGAAGGGCTTCGACGATCGGATCAAGAGCGAGGCTGGCATGCAAATCCTGGCATCGCAGACGGGCGATTTTGCTCGCGACAAGGGTCGCCAGGTGATGGAGACGCTGCTTCAGGCCCACCCGGATGTGACCGCCGTGTACGCGCACAACGACGAGATGGCCATCGGCGCGATTGCCGCGCTTGAGGCCGCTGGCAAGGTGCCGGGTAAAGACGTGATTGTCGTCTCGATTGACGGTGAGAAGGATGCGTTGCAGGCGATCATCGACGGCAAGCTCGGTGCCTCGGTTGAGTGCAACCCGCGCTTTGGCCCGTCGGCCTTCGACACGCTTGAGAAATACGCGAAGGGCGAGCAGATCGCAACCAAGATCATCAACCCCGACAATTTCTACGATGCGAGCAACGCCAAGGACTCGATCGCCGGATCGTACTAGCGCCGCTCAGCTGAGCTGAGCTAGCCTGGGCACGGCGAGCTTGCGCGCCAAGCTCGCCGTGCCTTTGCCGATACCTGGTTTGTTATTCCCTTGAGCTTGCCGTATAATGCCCTAGCTCACAGATCATCATCATACGCGGTGGGAAACGGGGCTTGCCTGCCCCATCGAACCTCTTTTCGGGCCAGTGTCGGCCACCCGCACGGCCAGCCCCGGCCAAGAAAAGACATGCGCTTCGTGAGCGCCTGCCCCACCACGCAATTCCAGAAGGACTCTCCATGAGCGAGCCATTGCTACGCATGGAGCATATCTCCAAAGCGTTCCCGGGCGTCATCGCCCTGTCTGATGCCCATCTTAGCATCGCCCCAGGCGAGGCCCACGCGCTGGTGGGTCAGAATGGCGCTGGCAAGTCGACGATGATTAAAGTGCTGACTGGCGTGTATCGTCGCGACAGCGGCACGATCATATTCGATGGTCGCGCGGTCGATTTTCACTCGCCGCAGCAAGCCCAGGCCAATGGCGTCAGCACGATTTACCAGGAAGTCAACCTGGTGCCGTTTCGCTCGGTGGCCGAGAACATCTTCATGGGCCGCGAGCCGCGCCGCTGGGGCCTGATTGATTGGCGGCGTATGAACGCCGACGCGGCTGCGCTGCTTCAGCGCTTTGGTGTTGACACGGATGTAACCCAGCCGCTGCTGAACCTGAACATCGCCATCCAGCAGATGGTTGCGATCGCCCGCGCGGTGTCGTTCAAAAGCAAGCTGGTGGTGATGGACGAACCAACCTCATCGCTCGACGAGCGCGAGGTCGCCACACTGTTCGATGTGATCCGCCAGCTCAAGGCCGACGGGGTGGCAGTGCTGTTTATCAGCCATCGCCTTGACGAGCTATACGCGATCTGCGACCGTGTGACGATCATGCGCGACGGCCAAACCGTTGATGAGCGGCAGCTCAGCGCGATCTCGCAGCTTGAGCTCGTGGCGCGCATGCTCGGCAAGGAGCTGGGCGAGGTACAGCGCAGCGGCCAGACGGGCTTCGATCTGAGTGGGTACCAGGCCGAGCAGACCTTGCTGGAAGCGCGCGGCCTGCGACGTGGGCGCGCGCTCCAGGGTGCCGATGTCAGCGTTGGCGCGGGTGAGATTGTTGGGCTGGCCGGGTTGCTGGGTGCCGGGCGCACCGAGGTGGCGCGCGCGATTTTTGGCGCTGACCCGATTGACGCTGGAGAAATACGCATGGCTGGACGAACGGCGCAGTTTCGCGCGCCATCCGATGCCATTCGTGCTGGGATCGGCTTCTGCTCGGAGGATCGCAAGGCCGAAGGCATTATTCCATTTATGTCGGTGCGCGAAAACCTGACCCTGGCGGCGTTGCCTGCGCTGGCGCGGAGCGGGATCGTGTCGCGTGAGCGGCAGCAGCAGCTCGTCGAGCGCTTCATCAAGCGGCTTGGAATCAAAACTAGCGGCCCCGAGCAAAAGGTGCGCGAGCTTTCGGGCGGCAACCAGCAGAAGGTATTGCTGGCGCGCTGGCTGTGCCTCAATCCCCGGCTGCTCATCCTCGACGAACCGACACGCGGTATTGACGTTGGCGCGAAGGGCGAAATCCAGTCGCTGATCAACGAGCTGGCGGGCCAGGGCCTGGGCGTACTCATGATTTCCTCCGAGATCGAGGAGCTGACCGAGGGCAGCCACCGGGTGGTGGTGCTACGCGATGGCCGAACCGTGGCCGAGCTGCCGCACGCCGAGATTAGCCAGGACGCAATTATGGCCGCGATGGCGCACGGTGCCGAAACACCCGACACCGTGCAGGGGGAAGCGCATGACCAACCTTGATCAGGCTGCCAGCGCGCGCCGCCTGACATTGCCAGGGCGCCTGGGCAGCGTCGGCCAGGCGTATGGGGCGCTGATCGCACTCATTGTATTGGTGCTGTACAATGTCCTGTTCACGCCGAATTTTCTGGCCGCACAGACGCTTAACATCAACCTGACTCAGGTCGCCACCATTGTGATCGTCGCTACTGGTATGACGCTGGTGATCGCTACCGGCGGCATCGATCTGTCGGTCGGTTCGCTCATGGCGATCAGTGGCGCGCTGGCCCCGATCATCTTTTTAGGCAAGCTGGTGCCGCTCAACCCGCTGGTTGGCACCGCGCTGGCCTTCATTGTGCCGGTGCTGGTGGCCGGATTATTTGGCCTATTCAACGGTGTGCTGGTCACTACGTTTCGCATCCAGCCGATTGTCGCCACGCTGGTGCTATTTATCGCCGGGCGCGGGATCGCGCAGGTGGTGACGAATGGGAACTTGCAGGCGTTTAGGAACCCGGGCTTCCAGTATATTGGTTTGGGTCGGCCGCTCGGCATCCCGTTCCAGGCAATTTTGATGCTGTTGATTGTCGCGCTCGTGGCCTGGGTTATGCGCACAACCGTGTTTGGCCGCTATATCCTGGCTACGGGCGGCAACGAGGCGGCCGCGCGCCTGGCAGGCGTTCCGGTAAACCAGATCAAGCGCATGGTGTATGTGATCAGTGGGCTGCTCGCCGGGCTGGCGGGTCTGATCGTCATCGCAATCAACTCATCTTCCGATGCTAACCTGGTTGGTCTGAACATGGAGCTGGATGCAATTGCAGCGGTGGCGGTTGGCGGCACCACCGGCGGGCGAGTGACGATCGTTGGAACGCTGATCGGCGCGCTGATTATCCAGCTGATTCGCTTCACGCTGCTGGCCCAGGGCGTGCCATTTGCCGTTGCGCAAGTCATCAATGCAGCGATTATTTTGGTGGCGGTCTACATCCAAAGCCAGCGCTGATCGCGATGCGCGTTTGCGAATTCGTCTGAAGAGCGCGGAGTGACGAACGACGTAATGATGAGCGACACTACTGTAACAGGTAAATAAACCAGCAAGCCAACGTTCTAAGGATTACAGATATATCCACGCCTGGATGTGCATACCGCGAACATGCTTGGGTATAAGAAAAGTAAAGTATTGTTATGGCAACAACCTCTCCAACTGAGCTGCGTGCAGGCCAGCAGGCCACTGGCCGTGTGCGCATCGCCGCACTGTTGCAGCGCCAGGGCGCGCTGATAGCGTTAGTGCTGCTGGTGTTGTTCGGCGCGCTGCGCTACGAAGGCTTCCTGGGTGGCTATAACATTACTGAGGTATTGCGCTACAACTCGATGTTTGGCCTGATCGCGCTGGGGATGACCTTTGTGATCATGACCGGCGGGATCGACCTTTCGGTTGGCGGCGTCGCGGCGTTGGCGAGCGTGTTGGCTGCCCTGCTCAGCCCATATGGCATGCTGCCAGCGGTGGTCGTGCCGGTGCTGGCTGGGTTGCTGGTGGGCCTGTTGAACGGCGTTGTGATCGCCCGGCTGGCCATTCCGCCGTTTATCACCACGCTGGCAACGCTGCTTGCTGCGCGCGGCATGGCGCTCATTCTGGCGAACAATGCCTCGGTGAGCGTCGATTCTGGGGCGGGCTTCGCTAGCATTAGCTTGGGCAGTGTATTCAGCATCCCGCTGCCAGATGGCGCGTTCAATGTCACTATTCCTTTGCTGGTGCTGCTGGTAGCCTATGCGCTCGGCTCGCTCGCGCTCAACTATACGCGCTTCGGGCGGCATGTGCTCGCGGTGGGTGGCAACGAAGAGGCGGCCCGCCTGATGGGTCTACCAGTCGCGCGCATCAAAATCTCGGTGTACGCGATCAATGGCGCGCTGGCGGCGCTGGCCGGGGTGATTCTGGCTGCGCTCACCTTCACCGGCTTGCCAACCGAGGGCCTGGGCTGGGAGCTGTCGGCAATCGCAGCGGTGGTGGTTGGCGGCACGCTGCTCACAGGCGGCATGGGTTCGGTTGGTGCGACGCTGGTGGGCGTGCTCCTGCTGGGTCTGATCTTCAATATCCTCAACTTCGAAAATGGCCGTGGGGTGGTGAGCCTGAGCGCCTACTGGCAGTCGGTAATCCGTGGCGTGTTTTTGCTGGTAGTCATTATTCTGCAGAATCGGCTGGCCGGGCGCCGACAGTAGCTTGCGCGTTAGCGCTAACCCTGGAGTGCTCTATGACAACCTACGATGGTGTACGCACGATCCTGGCGGAGCTGGATCGGGTGCTTGCTCGGGTCGACGAGGCGCAGGTCGATGCGTTTTGCGCGGCCATTCTGGGGGCGCGCCGCATTGTCGCCTACGCGATGGGGCGCGAAAATCTGGCGCTGCGTAGCTTTGTGATGCGGCTCATGCATCTTGGGCTGGATGTAGCCATGGCTGGCGATATTACTGCGCCGCCGGTAGGGCCGGGCGATGTCTTCCTGGGCGTTTGTGGCCCCGGCTACATCTCAACCACCGCCGGGCTGATGGGCGTGGCGCACCAGGCTGGCGCGCAGATCGTCATGATCACCGCGCAGCCGCAGACCGAGCTGATGCGCCAGGCCGATGTGCTGCTGGTCATCCCAGCCCAGACGCTGGCCGATCCCGAAAGCGCCAGCTCGGGCCAGGCCATGGGCTCGGCCTTCGAGCAGGGCGCGTGGATTCTGTTCGATGCGCTGGTACCGCGCCTGCAGGCCGCACGTGGCCAGACTGCCGACGACTTGCGTGCACGCCACGCGAATCTTGAGTGAGCACCAGTGGAATGCACGCGGGTATGCGGCGAGCTTGGCCCGGTGCATACCCGCTTTTGTTATGTTCGCCCCGTGCGAGCCGCTGTTGGACCAAAATCGGGTTGGGTGAGCTAACAAACGGCCTGAAAGGCGAGCACTGACGAACGACAAACGTCAGCCAGCTTCTAGCAGGTGGTTGGGGCGACGGCATGTACAATAATTTGTGATATAATGAACAAACCGTGCGAGGTTGTGAAATTGTGCTGTTAATGTGAGGTTGTCATGACTATTCTCCAGACCCTTCACCGTATTCTTGGCGAGATGGTGTTGCCGCTGCTCACGCTGATTGTAGCGATTTGGCTCACCGTGAGCTGGAAGCCAAATGGCACCACTAATCCAGTGGCGCGCTTCTTCCCTATGCTGGTCGATCTGCAAGTGCTGCTCGGTATTCTTTACTATGTCTTCCTACTTGTAGGCGGCAACCAGAAGATGTTGTCGTTCCCATTCATTCTGCACCCGGTTTTTGGCTTAATTGCCACATTTGTCGCCCACCGTGCGGTCAAAGGCAACGGCCTGTTTCCGAACCTTGGGCGCTGGTCTCCGCTAGCATCGCTAGGTATTTTGCTTGTCCTCGTCCTGGCCAACGTTATGCTGTCGATGACGGTCTAGCTCAGTTTTGCCACGAGCTGGTAACGACCCAAAGCATTCCGTTAGCGGGCGAATGCTTGGGTCGTTTTATTTTTGTGGTATACGCATGCCCTGCGCCCGCCAGATCAGCCAGAAGAGGCCCCAGGCCAGCGCTAGCCCCACCGCATCCACCGCTAGATCGCGCCCATCATCGAAGGCCAGTGGCCGCTGCTTGAATAGCAGCTGCGCGGCTTCTTGCGCTACGCCAGCCAGCACAAGCAGTACATAGCGGCGTGGCTGTGTCCGTAAGGAGGGGAAGGTTGCCAGCGCCAGCCCACCCAGCAGCGCGAACAGCGTAGCATGCCCGATCGCGTGCTGGGTATCGCTGGGGAAGGCGTGGGTTATGAACCAGCCCAGCGCATGCCAGCGCATCCCTAGCCACTCGAATGGAAAGATGATCAGTGCGAGCAGCATTAGCAGTGGCGCAATGTGCCACGGGCGAACGATCTGGGATGATGCGGCCATTCTATTCTCCTTTGCCCGAAGTGCGCTACGCAGCGACATGCGTCATGCGCGAAGGTTGCTGGTTGCCTGCCAACTAGCTTCTGCTGAGCATAGCCGATTGCTCGCCAGGAAAACACGCCTCAGGCGCACATCCAGGCGCACTCAGGTGCCTGCGAGCCGCCGCTCATTGCAAAACCAGGATGGCTCGGGTAGAATAACGGCCCAGTGAGCGGTATGTTCACCAATGGCCCAGGCCGGCCAGCCTGAGAGAAACGCATGAAACTGATTGTTCAGATTCCAGTGCTGAATGAAGCCGCAACGATTGCGGGTGTCATTCGCGACATCCCGCGCACCATTCCCGGCATCGATAGCGTTGAGGTGCTGATCATCGACGATGGCTGTACCGACAACACGGTTGAGATCGCGCTGGCCGAAGGGGCCGATTTCGTGGTGCGCCATACCGGGCGTAAGGGCCTGGCGCGTGCGTTTCAAACCGGTATCGACACGGCGCTGCGACTCGGGGCCGATATGATTGTCAATACTGATGGTGATCACCAGTACCCTGGCGGTGAGATTCCGCGCCTGATCGCACCGCTGCTGGCCGGTGTCGCCGATGTCGTGATTGGCGACCGGCAAATCGGTAGCATCGAGCATTTTTCACCGCTGAAGAAAGCGCTGCAACAGGTTGGTAGTGGAGTGGTGCGCTGGGCTTCCGAAACCGATGTGCCCGATACCGTGAGCGGCTTCCGCGCGCTCTCGCGCGAGGCTGGGCTGCGCCTGTTCGTCACCACCGATTTCTCCTACACCGTCGAGAATCTGATTCAGGCCGGGAAGAAGGGCTTGATTGTGACCACCGTGCCGATTGCAATCAATCAGGTGGATCGGCCCTCGCGGCTGCACCAGGGCAACTGGAACTTTATTAAGCGGCAGGCCGCGATTATTGCGCGCACCTACACCACTTACGAGCCGCTGAAGACGTTTTCGTACATTGCGGCAGCGTTTGCGCTCTTTGGCTTGCTGGCGCTGGGCCGTGCGTCGTATGTGTTCATTGGGCGGCGGCTGGGCTGGTTCGCGCAGTCGCTCTCGAACGACCAGGCGCTACTGGTGGGCGCGGTGCTGATGATTCTGGCGGTGCTGATCTTCCTAATGGGCCTGCTTGCCGACCGGATTGGTGGGGTGCGGCGGCTGGATGAGGAACAGCTGTACCGCCTGCGCGCGCACGAGGTTGCCGATGAACAGTGGCGGCGGGCAGTGAGCGCACGGCTCGATACACTTGAGCAGAAGCTTGAGAAGGTAGACGAAGACGCGCAGGTGTTGGGGCGCTAGCGGCTAGGTGGGCAGCGCACACGTGTAAGCCTTATTAGTAACAGCAAAGCGCACGCAGGCGTATTTCCATCACCTGCGTGCGCTTCGTGTTTTTGCCGTGCAAGCTGATACAACATTAGTCCGCTGAGTCTGGTTTGCTTGGCACCAGCTTCAGTAGTGTATTAAATTCCTCGTGAAATGCTGTGATAATTTCATCGGGGTCGGGGGCCAGCCCGCTGTCGGTGGCGATGCCCAGCGTGACGTTGCCAGCATAGCTCAGAATACTGACGCCTAAGCCCAGGCGACCCGACTGCGGCACCCAGAACATGATCTGATTGATTGGCGCACCCGCCATGTACAGCATTTCGCGCGGGCCGGGCACATTGGTCATTACGGCGGTTGCCTTCGAGCCGAAGATCGATACCCCCATGTCCTGCAGTGCCGACGGGGCCACCCCCAGACCCATAAGAATACCGAACGCTACAATGGCTTCGGGCGAGTGCTTAATCGCCTCCATGCGCTCCTTCAAATCGAACAGCCGATCGAGCGGGTCGTCGACGCCAATGGGTAGCGAGAGGAATACTAGCCCAAAGCGGTTGCCAAGGGTTAGTGGCTCGTCTGGTGGGCGCAGGTTCACTGGCACCGCCGCGCGAATATCGAGGCCATCAACATTCTGACCACGGCCTTGCAAATAGCGCCGGAGCGCACCGGTCACTGCTGCCAGCAGTACGTCATTCACCGTGCCGCCCACTGCGCGCCCAATTGCCTTCACTGCATCGAGCGGTACTGGCTGCGACCAGGCGGCGCGCTTGGCAACACCCAGCGGCCCTTTGAAGGCGGTGTGTGGATCGGGGCTCATCAGCACCAGCCGACTGAGCGCGGTAGCGCTACCGGCACCGGTACGCGCAACTTCGGCGAGCTTGCCTGGTTCGCCCAGTAAATCGAACCCGTCGGCGAGCAGCTTTTCTGCCGAGCGTACAGTTGCATTCACCGTAGCAAGCGGGCTGCGGGCGCGGTGCTCAGGCTCATGGCTATCGGTGGCGCTCGGCCAGGGCGCATCGGGCGATTCGTCGGTCATGGCAAGCAGCACCCGAATCAGGGCAATGCCATCGGCAATACAGTGATGCAGCCGCCCCAGCAGCACACAGCCGCCGTTATAATTTTCGATCAGGTGGTATTGCCAGGGCGATTTGGTGAAGTCGATCGGCGTGCTCATCATGTCGCTTACCAGCTCTTGCAGGGCAGCTTGATCATGCGGAGCTGGCAGCGCAATCCGGCGCAGGTGCGCGCTGAGCGTGAAGTTCGGGTCATCTTCCCAGCGTGCGGTATTTCCAACGGTTACGACGCGTTGACGGAAGCGCCGGAACCGCAGTAGACGGTGCTCGAAGGTCGCCCGTAGGCGATCGAAATCGAGCGGCTGGTCGAATATCAAGATACCCGTTACCATCATGAGATTGGTGGGGTCTTCCATGCGCAGCCAGGCCTGGTCAACCGGTGCAAGCGGCTCGAAGCGCATATTAGGCAGCATACACAGCTCCTTGTGCGGGCGCGGCTAAAATACCGACGGTCGTGCGGCTACTTGCGCATCGAGCAGCGCTTGCAATTGCTCGCGTACCTGGTTCGCTAGTTGGTTTAGCACCTGGGGGTTCTCAGCCGCCTCAGGGCCATAGGCGCTGGTGTCGATCGGCTCGCCATAGGCGAGTGACCAGCGTGACGGCAGTGGCAGCAGCCCGATCGGGCCGAGCCAGGGGAACAGCGGTGTTAGTGGGAAGAACGGTAAGCGCAACATCTGAGCCAGTGGGCCAGCATCGGCGAGCATTGGGTATGTTTCTTCTGCACCAACTACGGCTACGGGCACAATTGGCGCACTGGCTTTAATTGCGTAACCGACCGAGCCATTCCGGCGGAAGCGCTGCAGCTTATAGCGGCTTTTGAAGAGCTTGCCCAGCGCGCCCACGCCCTCGGGGAACGAACACACCAGCTGCCCATCGGCTAGCAGCCGCTCAATGTTCTCAGGAGTGTCGGGAACCTGGCCGAAGGTTGCCAGTGCCGATGTGACGCCCGGCAGTGCGCGGAAGGCGGTTGGGTACAGGCTGCGCACCAGGCGCGGGCTGCTGTGCTCTTCAAGTACGGCGGTGGCGATCATCATGCTATCCCAGGGCAGCACGCCGCCGTGATTCGCCAGTAGTAGCGCAGGCCCCTCGGCGGGCACATTTTCCAGCCCGCTGCTCGATGCGCGCCAATAGGTGCGGTACATAAAGGTACTGAAGGGCCGCACCACTTCCACCAGCTCCTCATCCATACCAAAATCGTCGGTGCTGTATTCGCCGCGCATCCGCCGCTGGATGAGCCCAACCGCTTCCTCAACCTGGTAGCGCAGTACCATACTAATCCCGCGCCAGAAATCGGGGTCGAGATAATCGCCGCTAATATTCTGGCGAATCATCCCAACCACGCGTTGCACCGATTCAGGTGCCATACGCGGCAAGTTCTCGCGGATGAGCCGGAGCGCGCTGGCGGCCATATCGCGGGCGCGGGTTTCGCCACCGGCCACCTGGTTTCGCACCTCGAGCTCAAGCTCTTGCACCTCGGCGGCAATTGTCTCCAGCAGATTCTCTGCCGATTGGTCGGTGCCACTGCGTGGGTCGCTTGGGGCTGGTGCTGCCGTGTCGAGCGGTACATCGCTGGCTGCCGCGCCACCTATCGGCAATTCCTCGCTCAGGGGTACTAGCGTCTCGACAACGAGCTGCTCGGCTGGGGCGTCGCTAGCGAGTGCAGCATGGACCCGGCAATAGTGCTGGCCGGTCAGCGGGCGATTTCGGCAGGGCTGTCCACTACGCGTCAGGGCCTGGCAGTGCGGCTCGGCTTCGTGCGAGCCAGAAGCTTCGGTCGCAGGATACTCCATTGTATTCACCTATGCTATACAAAGCCGGTTCATCAACCAGTTGGGTAACAGTATATGCGCGAAAGGAATATAAAACGAGAAGGAATTCATATCCGAATTCCTTCTATCCTATCATGTTCGGTGAGAATGGCAACTCGGCCAATTATACATACGTGCCGATCCGCTCACGCAGCCAGATTTCAACCCCCTCGCGGTCGACATTGGAATAGTTGATCGCCCGAACCAGCTGCACAAGTTCGCCGTCGCGCACATCGCCCAGGCTAGCACCGTTTATTTCGAGCAGGCGCAGGAGCGCAAGCAATGCTGTTACCTCGTTTGCTCCCAGGAATGGGCGGCTCTTCAGCAGCAAAAATGTCTGGGCGGCGGCTTTACTCGGCAGGTCGGGGTAGAGCTCGGCCCCAAACATAACCTGGCGCGGGGCACTCAGTGCGCTAACCATGCGATCCTGGCTGGCAATGCCCAGCCGCCCACCGTAGCATGTGACGGCATAGATATGCAGGTCGAGCAGATCATCTTTGGTGAGGTAGTTCATCACGCAGCACCCTAGATGCCGGTCAACTCGCGAAAGGTTTGGTCGTATTTATCGCTTACCCCTTTAGCCCATTCGCGTAGCTGCGGGCTGCTTGGTCGGCGTAATAGCACCTCGCGGTCGGTAAAAATCAGCTCAACCAGCTCTTCATCGCCCAGGTTTACGGCACGCAGCCAGCCTTGTACCACTTCGGGCAGGTTCTCGCGCTCGATCATCAGTGAACGGGGCATCGCTTTGCTCTCCGCAGTTAGCCGTCAGCTGCCAACAGCTCTCGTGAATCTTGCTATATGCGTTGCACAATACAACTGCCAGCTGTATATTTAGGGCTTTCGCTTCCTCAAGCAAATTCTTCGCTCTCTTGGTGATTTTTTTGCGCGGATCGCAAACAATCACCAGGAAAAAAGAAAAAGTACCGTGCTGCCGCAGGCAAATAAACAAGGAAGCGAAAGTCTTAATATTATCACCTGCCTACTCGCTTTGCCGTAGGTGTGGGAATAATACCACCTCGCGGATAGTCGATTGATTCGTCAGCAGCATTACGACGCGATCAACCCCGATGCCCAGGCCGCCAGTTGGTGGCATGCCATACATCAGGGCGTTCAGGTAATCGCGATCCATCTGCTGCGCTTCATCATCGCCGGCATCATAGGCGCGGCCCTGCTCAAGGAAGCGCTGCTCCTGGTCGAGCGGATCGTTCAGCTCGGTGAAGGCATTGCCCATTTCCATACCGGCGATAATCGGCTCGAAGCGCTCAGTCAGCAGCGGCTGGTCGAGGCGCTTTTTCGCTAATGGCGAAAGCGCAACCGGGTGATCGAGAATAAACGTTGGCTGAATCAGCAGCGGCTGGACATATTCGCTAAACAGCTCGTCGACCTGCTTGCCCCAGCTTGGTTTCATATCGAGCTTAAGCCCAGCGGCGCGAATGGCCTGCTGCAGCGGCACTAGCTCGGTCAGCTGCATAATGTCGATACCGGTTTTCTCGACAATCGCTTCAGGAATCGAAACTCGCTGCCAGGTCTGGCCGAAGTCGATCGTATGGCCCTGATACTCGACGCTTGTACTGCCATGCACTTCTTGTGCGAGTGTGCGGAACATGTCTTCAACCAGCTGCATGATGTCGTTGTAATCGGCGAATGCCTGGTAGCATTCCATCATAGTGAACTCGGGGTTGTGCGTGCGGTCAACTCCCTCGTTGCGAAACACTTTGCTGATTTCGTACACCCGGCCCATCCCACCGGCAATCAAGCGCTTCAGGTACAGCTCTACCGCAATGCGTAGGTATAGGTTCTGCTTGAGTTGGTTGTGATGGGTGATAAATGGCCGTGCCGATGCCCCACCATAAATGGGTTGTAGCGTCGGGGTCTCAACCTCAATAAAGCCGCGCTCATCGAGAAAGCGCCGCATGGTCGTGATGATTTTGGCGCGCGTGCGGAAGATCTCGCGCACCTCATCGTTCACAATCAGGTCGAGGTAGCGCTCGCGCAAACGCGCCTCAACATCGGTGAGGCCGTGCCACTTTTCGGGCGGCGGGTTGAGCGCTTTGGCGAGCACCGCCATCTGCTGCACAAAGATCGAAGGTTCGCCGGTTTTGGTGCGGCGCAACGTGCCGCTTACCTCAACAATGTCGAAGGTGTCGATATCATCGCGGAAGCGGGTAAACCACTCATCGCCCAAATCGGCTTTGCTAACCCACAGCTGGATGCTGCCCGTTTCGTCGGCGATGTGGGCAAAGGCCAGCTTTCCCATCACGCGTCGCGCGCCCATAATGCGCCCGGCCAGGGTTACCTGCGCCTCGCGTGCAATCAGTTCATCGAACTGGGCGAGGGTATCGGCAATGGTATGGGTACGATGCGAACGGGGTGGAAATGGATCGAGCCCGGCAGCGCGCAAGCGTTCGAGCTTGGCCAGGCGCTGCTGTTGCAGTTCATTCAGTTCCATACAGCTACGCAATGCCTAATCCGTGATGCGTGATGCGGAGCGTCTTCACGTATCACGGATCACGCATCACGCGAGCGGTTACTGAATTTTGACGATGGTAAGCTTCATCGTGCCGGAAGGTGTATTGACAGTGACTTTTTGGTTACGGCGTTTTCCCAAGAGTGCAGAACCCAACGGCGACTCGTTCGAGATTTTGCCTTCGCGCGGTTTGGCCTCGGCACTGCCCACAATCGACCAAGTTTCGTCCTCGGTTTCACCCTCGACGCGTACCGTCACTTTAGAGCCAACCCGCACTTCGTTGCCTTGCCCATTTTCCTCGTCGATGATCTGAGCGCGTGACAGGATGCCTTTAATTTCGCGAATACGCCCTTCCAGATGTGCCTGTTGGTTCTTGGCATCCTCATATTCGCCGCTTTCCGAAATATCGCCAAGCTCTTTTGCTGCACCAATGCGCTCAGCTACCTGTCGGCGTCCAGTGGTTTGCAGCTCTTCAAGCTCGGCCTCTAATTTTGCGCGGCCATCACGGGTCAAATAGGCGGGTTTGTCGCTCATAACTATTGCCTTTTTACAATTGGTGCTGTACGCAGGGAAGATCAGGCGCAGGTGCTGATCAAGGAACGCCCGGCGTTTGAGCCAAAAAAGAACTGAGAGTCTCGCTCTCAGTCCTCACCATACGCTTCCTGAAAGCCGTCGTGTCTGAATCCTTGAGATAACTCATTCCTGAAGTGATACCCGTAACGATGGTGCATTATACGGTACAGAGAGAGATTTGTAAAGGGTAGAACGGGCATATCGCTGCTATATCCTGGGTATACAGACAGTGTTTGTTTGCCTGTAGCAAGGCAATAGCCTGCTTCTCAGAAGTAACAATATGATCTCATATGCGCTCAGGGTTTCGTGTATGGCTGGGGCGGCGCGGCCACCGAAGTAGAGCCATAAGCGCTGGCAAAAATAGCATATTGACAAATACTCACGCTCTGGTTATAATCCACTTAATCGTTTCACCACTTAATCGTTTCACGAGTGAATCGTTTCACCAGCAGGGCCATGGCGACGATTAAACAAGTTGCCGAACTGGCTGATGTGTCGACTGCGACAGTCTCGTATGTGCTGAATGGTACGGGCTCGGTTACGGCCAGCACACGCCAACGAGTGCTTGACGCGGTTGCGCAGCTGAACTACCAGCCAAGCCATGCCGCTCGGAGCATGCGTGGCCGTAGCCATACGCTGGGGCTTATGTTGCCCGTTCAGCCGGGTCGCCTATCCGATCCAGCGCTGGCGGAAATGCTGGCTGGCCTTACCGATGCGGCGGCCGCGCGTGGCTATTATGTTCTGTTGACGCACCTTGGTGAGCACGACGACGTTGAGCTATGTTTACAGCTTATTCGTACTGGCCGGGTCGATGGTTTGGTGCTACTCGATATGCAGCTCGACGATGCGCGCGCTAGCGCATTATGCGCTGCCAAGCTTCCCCATGTATGTATTGGGCCGCCGCCAGCGAGTTGCGCTAGCCCGTTTGTGATGGTGGATGGCCGGGCGGGCGCATATAGCGCGATGCAGCACCTGCTGAGCTTCAAGCACCGGCGCATTGGTCTTATTCAGCTCCCTTCCGAGCTAGCGGAGAGTGAGCCGCGTTACCTGGGTTATGCCGATGCTCTGGCGGCAGCCGGGCTTGCGCTCGACCCTGGGTTAATCGTCGAGGCCGGGCGCTCTGAGGAAGATGGCTACCAGGCAGTTGGCGAGCTGTTGAATATTCCGCAGCCACCAACCGCAATCCTGGCCTGCAGCGATGAGCTGGCCTTTGGTGCCATGCACGCCTTGAATGATGCCGGGCTGGTGGTGGGGCGCGATGTGTCGATTGTCGGCTTTGATGATCTGCCACTGGCGACGCATACAAACCCGACGCTTACGGCACTACGGCAGCCGCGCCGGGCAGTTGGCGAGTATGGGGCGGCGCTTCTGGCCGATCTGATTGAACAGCGTACCCGCGCTGCCCAGAGTGCAACGTTGCAATCGCGCCTGATAGTACGCCGTTCGACTGGGCCAGCACTAGGCTAACCAATACTTTGTTACCCCTGCGTCGGCATCGTTCCTAGCCGATGCACTGTGAATGATAGCGATATTTGTAAGGAATAGCGAAGGAGCAGACATCAATGGCAGGCATTAAGTTCGAACATGTAGGCAAGCGCTTTGGCGAAGTCTCAGTGTTGAAGGATATCCATATGGATATTCCCGACCAGGAATTTCTTGTGCTGGTTGGCCCTTCGGGATGCGGTAAATCGACCGCGCTGCGCTGCCTGGCTGGCCTGGAAGAGATTACCGACGGAAATATCTACATTGGTGATCGGATCGTCAACGATGTGCCGCCGAAGGATCGCGACATCGCCATGGTGTTCCAG
>JAFEAS010000043.1:0-241 GCA_018266315.1 Chloroflexi bacterium SZAS-1
GCAGGAGCGCGTTGCAGGCGCAGCACCGCTATTCCGCCCGAACGAAGCCGCCGAGGCGCGCACAATCGTTGTCGCAGCGCAGCCAGCCACCCGACAATTCACCACACCGGCCACGCCAGTGCCCTACACGCAAATACTTTCTAATGGCAGCTACTCTGTGATGCTAACCAATGCTGGCGGCGGCTTCAGCGCCACGCCCGATCTAGCAGTGACGCGCTGGTGCTCGGACGTGGCGCGCGAC
>JAFEAS010000043.1:309-2550 GCA_018266315.1 Chloroflexi bacterium SZAS-1
GGGCTACCAGGCAATGTTCGGCCTGGATAAAGTGGAGTTTCGCCAGCAGATCGCTGGCATCGCCAGCCGCATGGAGGTGACGATTGCGCCCGAGGATGGGGTTGAGATTCGCCGCATCTGGCTGGCGAATATGACTGCGGCACCGCGCGAGCTGGAGGTGACGAGCTATGCCGAGGTAGTGCTCGCCCCGCCGCAGGCCGATGCCGCGCACCCAGCGTTTAGCAATCTTTTTGTTGAAACTGAATTCGTGCCCGCGAGCGACGCCTTACTGGCGTCACGGCGCCCGCGTTCGGCAGCTGGTAGCCGCCCCTGGCTAGTACACACGGTAGCGGTACAGGGCCACACCATCGGTGTGACGCAATACGAAACCGACCGCGCGGCGTTTCTGGGTCGCGGGCGCACCCCCGCCGACCCGCAGGCGCTCTGTGAGCCGCTCGGCCAGCATGTCGGCACCGTGCTCGACCCCATCGTAAGCTTGCGGCGGCGCGTGCGCATTGTGCCCGGCGGCAGCGCGCAGATTGTCTTCGCAACGACTGTAGCCGAAAGCCGCGCGCGCGCGCTTGAGCTAGCCGACCGCTACCACGATGTTGGTGCGATAGCCCGCGCCTTGACCATGGCCTGGACACAGATACAGGTGGAGCTACGACACCTGAATATCACTAGCGAGGATGCACACCGCTTCCAGCGCCTGGCTTCTTCGGCGCTCTATCTCGATGCGCTCAAGCGGGCTAGCCCCGAGGTGCTGGCCGAAAACAGCAAAGGCCAGCCGGGGCTGTGGGCCTACGGCATTTCAGGCGATGCACCGATTATCGTCGTGCGCGTGGCCGCAAACGACGACTTAACGCTGGTGCGCGAGCTGCTTCAGGCACATCAGTATTGGCGCTTGAAGCGGCTGACTATTGACCTAGTACTGCTGAACGAAGAGGCTGGTGGCTATATGCAGGAGCGCCAGGAAAATATTCTGAGCCTGGTGCGCAGCAGCGGTTCGAGCGTGTGGCTGAACCAGCGCGGCGGCATTTTTGTGCTGCGTGCCGATACATTGCCAGCAGCCGACTTGACGCTGCTAATGACGGTAGCGCGCGCGCTGCTGAGCACCAGGCGCGGCAGCCTGGGCCAGCATCTGCGACGCCGCGAACAGCCGAGCACGCCACTCGCACCACCTGCGCAGCCCGACAGCGGTGCCAAGAGCACTCAACTACCGCCGCCCGAGCTAGGGTTGCGCGCGCCGTTTGGCGGCTTCTCGCCCGATGGCAGCGAATATATCATCGAGCTGGGGCCGGGCGAGACAACCCCCGCGCCCTGGAGCAATATCATCGCAAACGAGCGCGCTGGCTTCCTGATCACCGAGCGTGGTGGCGGCTATACCTGGGCCGAAAACAGCCGTGAAAACCGGCTGACGCCCTGGTCGAACGACCCGGCGAGCGACCCTGCCAGCGAGGGGCTGTACCTGCGCGACGACGAAACGGGAGAAATCTGGTCGCCTGCGGCACTTCCAGCGGGCGGCGGATACTTCCGCGTGCGCCACGGCTTTGGCTATAGCGCCTTCGAGCACACGCGCGACAGCATTGGCAGCGAGCTGCGCCTGGCGGTACCGCCCGACGACCCGGTAAAACTTATTCGCCTGCGCCTGGAAAACACTGGTGACGAGCCGCGCCAGATCAGCGTGACGTACTATGCTGAATGGGTACTCGGCGTATTCCGCGACCAGATGGCTCCGTATCTCATCACTGAGTTTGATGCTGAAACGAGCGCGCTGCTGGCCCATAACCCATACAATCAGGAATTCGTCGGACGGGTGGCGTTTTTGGCTTGTAGCGAGCGCGATGTCAGTGTGTCGGGCGATCGGCTGGCGTTTATTGGGCGCAATGGCGATCTGGCACAGCCAGCGGCGCTGCGCGCGCCCACACTGGATGGCAAGGTGGGGGCAGGCTTTGACCCTTGCGGCGCGCTACGCTGTGCGCTAACGCTCGGGCAAGGCGAGGCACGTGAGCTGGTATTTCTGCTCGGGCAGGGCACGAGCCGGGAGGCGGCGCGCACGCTGATCGAGCGATACCGCGCGCCCGAGGCCGCCGCCCATGCCGAGGCGCAGAGCGTGGCACAGTGGCGCACGATCGTGCGGCAGACCGAAGTTCGCACGCCCGATGCCGACCTCAATACCCTACTGAATGGCTGGCTGTTGTATCAGACGCTGGTGTGCCGCATCTACGCACGTTCAGCATTTTACCAGTCGGGCGGGGCATA
>JAFEAS010000043.1:2649-33445 GCA_018266315.1 Chloroflexi bacterium SZAS-1
CGGGGTATTCGCACTAGCTTCTCCGACGACTACCTGTGGCTGCCATATGTTGTTGCCGTATATACCGAAGTTACCGGCGACGCTGCAGTGCTTGATGAAATAGTGCCATTTATCGAGGGGCATGCGCTTGCACCGGGCGAGGCGGAGTATTACGATCTACCCGAACGCTCGAACGAGCACGGCAGCGTGTACGAGCACTGCGTGCGTGCGCTCGATTATGGCCTGGGGCGCATTGGGCAGCACGGCCTGCCGCTTATGGGCGGGGGTGACTGGAACGACGGCATGAACATGGTCGGCCACGAGGGGCGCGGCGAGAGCGTGTGGGTTGGGTGGTTCTTGCATACCAACCTGATGCAATTCGCCAACCTGGCCGAGCACCGCGCCGATACCGCACGTGCGGCGCACTACCGTAATGCTGCGGCGCAGCTTCAGCGGGCACTTGAAACACACGCCTGGGATGGCGAGTGGTACCTGCGCGCCTTCTACGACGACGGCACGCCCCTAGGATCGTCCACCAGCAACGAATGCCAGATCGACTCGCTCACCCAGTCGTGGGCGGTCATCTCAGGCGCTGGCGACCCGGCGCGCGCGCGCCAGGGCATGGCCGCTATCGAGCAGCACCTGGTCGATCGTGAGGCCGGGTTGATCAAGCTGTTCACACCGCCCTTTGATAAGACCACGCACGATCCAGGCTATATTAAGGGCTATGTGCCGGGCGTGCGCGAGAACGGCGGGCAGTATACCCACGCTGCGATCTGGGTAATATGGGCCTACACGCTCCTCGGCGATGGCGCGCGCGCCGCAGAACTGCTGCGATTAATCAACCCCATCCGCCACGCCCGCGAGCACCTCGATACCTACAAGGTCGAGCCATATACAATTGCAGCCGATGTCTACAGCGCAGCCGACCACTTAGGCCGTGGCGGATGGACATGGTATACCGGCTCGGCAGGATGGCTGTATCGGCTCGGCATTGAGCAGCTGCTCGGGCTGCGCCGTACCGGGGCGACACTGGCGCTGGCACCGTGTCTGCCGCCCGACTGGCCGGGCTACTCAGCCTGCTACCGCTATGGAGCTTCCACCTACCATATTGAGGTGCGGCGCATAGCGGCAGACGATGGCGCGCGGGCCGGGCAGCTTACGCTCGATGGCGTACCGACCGACGGGCACGTGCCGCTGATCGACGACGGCGCGGAGCACCGAGTAGATTTTCTCATCGCCGAAGGCTAACGCGCACAAGAAACCAGGCGGTGAAGCAGCGGCGCACGATGTGTTTCGTATGCGGCTCACAAGTTATGGCGACAGGACATATGCAGTACCCACAGCCTGCACTAACCGTCCATGCGGCAGCACAATACCCAACCATTGTTGGTGTTTGGGTTGTAGCGCTTCGTGCCACAACCCGAACATCAACAATACAAAAGTACGACTCTGCCGAAGCCAAAACGCCGACCGCGTCAGTCCTGTATGGCGAGGGTTAGGCACGAATGCTCGGCTCTAGAGTGTGCGCTGCTTGCTCCTCTACGGTTGCGCCAATGTATCATTTGCACCAATACGCAATTCGGGTTATGCTACTTGCTTGGGTGTTTGGAAAACAACCGAGGTATCAACGTAATGCTCCACCATTTTCATATTGTGTTTGCGCGGCGCGGCGATGGTGGCCCGGCCCCGCGGTTTGTGACAATGCTTGAACGGGAAGCCCATGAGCGCGGCATGACATTTGTGCACTGCCAGAATCACGAGCAGGCCGAAACACTGCGCTGGGAACTGTATCGTGGGCACTTGCACATCGACTGCCTGATCGATTACATGGGCCGTTCGTTTCGCAACGACTACGAGCTAGGCTGCGCGGTGAAAGACACCGGTGGAATTGTGCTCGATGACCCTGATCGGGTGAAAATCTATGGCGACAAAGCTATTATTCACCAGGAACTAGAACATGTGGGGCTGGCAATGCCACGCACACTTCTGTGGCAGCCCGGCGACCCTAACCGCGACCTGACACCCGAAGAGCAGGCGTACCTCGGCCCGCGAATCGTGTGCAAACCGGCGCGCGGCTCGGGTTCGGGCGGGGTTGTGCTGGGCATGGCACCTACAGCGGCGGCGCTGGCCGATGCGCGCGACTACGATGATGAAGACACCTACCTATTGCAGGAATTTGTCGAGCCAATTGATCTGGAAGGCCGACCAGCCTGGTTCCGCGTGTATAACTGCTTCGGTACCATCTTCCCTTGCTTCTGGAACCCCGAAAGCCACGCGACCGAGCTGGTAACGCCCGAGCAGATCACACGCTACGGGTTGTATGAGCTTGAGCGTATTTCGCAGAAGATCGCACTGGTGTCGGGCTACACCTGGTTTTCAACCGAAATTGCGCTCACATGGCGTAGTGGACGGCTGGCATTCCTGCCAATCGATTACCTCAATAACAAGTGTTTTATGCTCACGCACGAGGAATTTGGGCCGAGTGGTATGCCCACACAGGTAGCCGCAGCCGTGGCACAAGAAATCGCTGAACAAACCTTTCGGCGCGCACGCAGGATGCGCGCAGCACACACCGTACCCGCGTCATTATTTGTGTAGCTGCCAGCGAGGCGAATGTGTGGATTGTATTGGGATTGGGCAACCCCGGCGAAGAATACGCAAAAACGCGTCACAACGTCGGTTTTCAGTGCGTGAACGAGCTGGCGCGCCGACACGGCCTGGAATTTAGCGCGAAGATTGCCAAATCGCGGGTGGCCGCAGGCACGATTGCCGGGCAGCGCGTGGCGCTCGCCAAGCCGTTTACCTATATGAATATTATTGGGCAAGCAGCGGTGGGCCTGTGTCAGTGGTATAAAGTTTCGGCGGCAGAAAACCTGCTGGTAATCTACGACGACCTTGACCTGCCGTTTGGAGCACTACGTTTGCGCGAGCGCGGCAGCGCCGGGACGCATAATGGCATGAAATCAGTGGTAGGGTTACTTGGCTCGCAGGTATTTCCACGCATTCGGGTGGGCATTGGGCAAGGCCCACCGGGCCGCGATGCTGCGAGCTATGTGCTTGGGCGTTTCACTCGCGACGAAGAAGCCGCACTGCCCGAGCTGTATGCGCACGTTGCCGACGCGACCGAGCTCATTCTCCGCGAGGGTTTCACCAAGGCGATGAATAGCTACAATGGCGCGGCAAAAACTCCATAACGAGCGCCGTGCCCGTGCTCTCAACACAATCTTTAGCTTAATCGCTTCTCTTTTCGTTCGTAGCGCTCGGCTACATGCATCCCTACGCGCTCGTACAGTCGGGTGGCACCAGTAAGGTTCTGCGCATCCACGCCCAGGCCCACGGTGCGCAGCCCACGCGCATAAAATGCGCCAAATACCTGGTGTAGCAGCGCCAGCCCCAACCCTTGCCCGCGCCAGGGCCGCCGCACACTCAGGTTGCGTACCCAGCCAAGCGCAGCGGTACGCGGGTATCCCAGGATTACCCCCACTAGCTCAGCGCCATCGAATGCGAGAAACCACAGTGAGGGGTCGAAATCATCGCGCTCGATAGCCGCCTGCCGCCATTCCTCGAACGGCACTGGTGCCGAGCCCCAATGATCGCGAAAGGCTTCTTGCACAGTGGCATGCACGGCCTGCTCGTCGGTGCCGGGCTGGAATACACGCACATCGATATTGGCGGGCCATACGGGCGCACCTGGCGGCGCATCAAGCTCAATTTCCATGCGCCAGTAGTGGCGGCTTGTACCGTAGCCCTCGGCGGTGAACAGCGCCTGCGCCGCCTGATTTTCGGCCTCAATGGCGCCGTGGAGCGTGAGTTTGGCAATCCCTGCGCGCGCCATCACATCGCGGGCGCGCGCTTCAGCATGGCGCAGTAGCTGCGTGCCAATGCCCTGCCCCTTGCACACGGGGTATACATAGCCATCAATTTCGGCCCCGCCCTCGCGCTCGAAAAACAAGGTTTCGTAGCCCAGCACCTGCCCGTCGGTAGCAACCGCAACCCAGGCGTCTGTGCTTGGGTCGAACGTAGCTTCAGACCAATCGGCGCGAATCAGGGTGGCAGTCATGTCGGGCGCGCCGCCCTCGGCCAGCGAGCAGGCGTTGAGCAGGGCAACAATTGCATCAATATCCTCAGGTGTTGGCGGGCGAATGGTAACAGGTAATCCCATAATATTCGGCTCTTTCTTCCGCAACACATACGTAGGACTTTCGCTTACTCAAGCAAATTCTTCATTTTCTTGGTCATGTTGCGCGTTCCGCGCAACATGACCAAGAAAAAAGAAAAAGTACCGTGCTGCCGCAGGCAAATAAACAAGGAAGCGAAAGTTTTAATACGATGTCTTTTGGACAGCAGCATTCACGCGTTACTCGCGGCCCGGTGGCACGGTGGCAATGCCACGCTGTACCGCAATCATTGCCGCTTGTGTGCGATTGCTGGCCCCAAGCTTCTGAAAAATCTCACTCAGGCGGTTGCCTACGGTCTTCTCAGAAAGGTGTAGCCGCGCCGCAATGGTACGGTTATCGTGCCCTTCAGCTAATAGTTGTACAATATCGCGTTCGCGTGGGGTAAGTGACTCGCTTTCTGGCGGCGATGTTTCCTGGCGGCGGATTTCATCGAATACCCCCGCGGTAATTGCTGGATCGAGCGCAGCCTCACCGCGCCGTACCCGTTCGAGTACTGCAATCAATTCTTCAGCGTCGGCATCTTTCAGCAGGTAGCCGCGTACCCCGGCCTTAATCGCCTCGATGACGTGTTGATCATTGCGATACATGGTTAAGATGATGAGCTTGATATTCGGCTGCGTTTGGGCCAGCTGGCGCGCAACGGCTACCCCATCCAATCCAGGCATCTGGATGTCGAGCAGCATAATATCTGGCTGAAGAGTATTGGCCTGTTCCAGCGCTTCAATGCCAGTACTTGCCTCACCGACAATAACAAAATCGGTTTTTCGCTCAATCAGTTCGCGCAGCCCCTGCCGAAACATACGATGGTCATCGGCGATTACGAGCCGTGTCGATGGCATTCGCTTCTCCACTTATTTGCTTGGGTTTTCGCTCAGGTCGGGGCGACTACGCCCGAGTGGCAACCATACCCGCAGCTCGGTACCGGCGCCAGGCCGCGAGAGTATGGTGATTTGGCCGCGTAGCGCTGCCAGGCGCTCACGCATCTGGCGCAGGCCCACCCGATCGGGCGCACTCGCCACATCGGTTGGCTCAAAGCCACGCCCATTATCGCTGACGCGAATACGCAGCCCGTGGTCGATCTGGTCGATCTGTACAATCACCTGTGTGGCAGCGGCATGCTTGGCAACATTTGTGAGCGCTTCTTGAACAATCCGGAAGCAGGTCGCCTCTAACTCAGGTGCCAGCGGTGAAGGCAGGCCACTGAGGTCGATCTGCATGTCCCAGCTCTGCTGCCCACCAAATTCTTTGATATAACGGTTCAGGCCACCAGCGAATCCTAGTTCATCGAATTGTACTGGGCGTAGGGCAAAAATTGCCCGCCGTAGCTCGACAATTTGCGTGCGTAATGATTGCTTGAATGCGCGCAACTCAGTGCGGAGGCGATCTGGATCAGTGCTAACCCAATCGAGCCAGAGATCAACGCGCATACGCTGGAAGGCGATTGTTTGCGCCAGGCCGTCGTGAATATCGCGGGCAATGCGGGCACGCTCTTCGGCAATCGCTTGCTCAAGCTGGTAGATCGCGCGGGTTTCGCGCGCCCGCCGCCGTGCCCCTACAATGGCTTCGGCCACTTCGCTGCCAATCGTTTCGAGTAGCTCCAGCTCATCGGCGGCAAGGCTGGATGGATGTTCAATATACAGTTCCAGCCGCCCAACCGGTGCAACACCATCGTGAAGCGGCACAAGTAGGCAAACCATTGGGTCACCCGTAAAAAGGCGTGGTGTACGCGCCTCGCTCGCAGGCATAGCTGCCACCTGCGCGCGCCATTCGGCGATCATCGCTGGGGTGCTGCCTACAGTGCGGGCTACAATTGGGCCAGAGGGATCGTACAGCAATAATGCCGCCCCACGAATAGGCACCAGGCGCTGAGGAAATGCCAGCGCTGCGTCGAGAATTTCGTCGAGCGTAGCCGATTCCGCGAGCTGCCGGTTCACATCGCTCAGGAGTTCGAGCTGGCTGTTGGCACGCTGCAGCTGGATGTTAAGCGCCTGCTGTTCATCCAGAGCGCGTTCGAGCGCCGATTGGTAATGGCGTTCGCGTCGGCTCACCCACGTCAGGCTCACCCAAACGGCTATACCGCCAAGCAATCCCCATGCAACGACATCCATCACCAGCCGCATAGCACTGCGGGCCTCGCCCAACAGCAACGCTTCGGCAAGTTGGCCTGCCGCAAATGCCAAGGTTATTGCCGCGCCAAGCGGCCAGCGTAACTGGAGCGGCAGGCGCCAGCGCAGTTCTTCGGAGGGGGATATAGAATCATTGGCATGCTTCACGGCAGCGCCTTTCAACCTACCGAGAAAACCTGGGTGCTATTGTACAAGACTTCGCTATACTCTGCGGGCAGCAAACAAGCGAGAGGTGCATGTACTGCTCACCTCTCGCTCTGGCCTAGTTTCCGATGAGCTATCCGGCTATGCCAGGCAGTCCACCGGAAAAACCAGGTAATCAAACGCATTCACGATGCTTAGCTGTACACGCCTGTTGAGTGTTGGAGAGTATGGCGATTGAATGCGCGCAGCCGGGCCACGCGCTCGGCGGTCGGCGGGTGGGTGCTAAACAGCTTTAGCAGGCTGCGGCCACTCAGCGGGTTCACAATATAAAGCGAAGCGGTCGCCGGGCTGGTGTGCATCGGAACGCGCTGTGCCGCCCACTCAAGTTTTTCTAATGCGCTTGCGAGCGGCAGCGGATCGCCCAGAATACGGGCACCACCGGCATCGGCCTGAAATTCGCGGGCGCGCGAAATGCCTAGCTGAATAAAGGTCGCAGCGATGGGTGCGACCAGAATCAGCAGCAGGCTACCGAATAAGCCACCACCTTCTTCCTCATCGTCGCCGCTCAACCCGCCGAAGATTAAGGCCCACTGCCCCATGTTGGCGATCATACTAATGGCCCCAGCGAAGGTTGCTACCACCGCCGAAAGCAGCGTGTCCCGATGTTTGATATGCGCTAGCTCGTGTGCAATGACACCGGCCAGCTCATCGCGCGTGAGCATACGCGTAATACCACTCGTGACAGCGACAACACCAGTGCTAGGGCTGCGGCCAGTGGCAAACGCATTCGGTGTTTCGCTCTCAATAATATAAACCTTTGGTGTTGGCAAGTTCGCTCGCTGCGCAAGGTGCGCTACCATCTCGTGCAGCCAGCGGGCTTCACCAGGATGCGCTTCGCGTGCGCCGCTCATCCGCAACACGAGCTTATCGGAAAACCAGTATGCGCCAAAGTTCATTGCTACTGCCAGGCCACCCGCCAGTAGCAGGCCGCTTGTGCCGCCAACAGCTTGCCCAATCAGCATGAAGATCACCGTAAGCGCGGTGAGCATAGCAGTAAGCTTGAGCGTATTCATCAGATCTACCCTCTACCCTTTCGTCTTCGTCGTAAGCGTTCATCCCTCGTATGTCACTAGCGTAGCAAATTGCATGGCGGTTGTGCAGAGCAGAAATCCCGGGCATCACGGGAAATTTTCCCCACTGCATGAGGGAAACATTACCAAACTTTGCCGGGAAGTACTGCTCTGGTTTGTACGCTGCAGTTCAGGTACAGTAACGCAGGAGGAGAGAGGAGCGGTGCCCACAATAGCGTAGCAACCGCGTATGTGCCAGACCGATCGCACAGGATGAAATAACGAGCTGCCTATGATACCCTCATTGCTGCACGCGAGAACACTTGTGAGTATCGGTTTGGCGCGAATCTGGTCGTTCCTGCGACCAGCGCTTGGCTGGTGCTTGCTTGCCAGCGGCATATTCGGCATTATTATGCCGATCATTCCTGGTATTCCATTGATGTTTATGGGGATGGTGCTGGTTGGGCGGCGCAGTGTCCTGTTGCGGTGGGTATCGGTTATGCTCAAGCGCCAGCTGCGCCGCTGGTCGCTTGTACGTATGCCACTGGTTGGGCCGGTAGGCTACTGGGCTTTATGTGCCCAGCAGCAGTTCTCGCGCCAGCGCCGCAGGCTGGCTTGGTGGTATAGCACGTACCGGCGTAGCCCATCTGCCTAGTTGGTGGGCTCTACCCAGGAAGCACACGGAAGGGCATCTAGTCGCTCTTTCCGATGTGCTTTCTGGGTTTACGGGTTGTTCAACTGGTCTTCTCAGTAACCTCAACACCCCAAGCATGAACGCCCTGAGTCGTAAATGAAAATGGTCGCATGCGCACGCCAGCCTCTTCGAGCACGCGCTCTAGCTCCAGCCGCCGGTCGAAGGGGCAGGCGAATACCATAAAGCCACCGCCGCCCGCGCCAGTGATTTTACCGCCCCACGCGCCGTGTGCACGCGCCATGGCATAAATATCTTCCACAATCGGCGGCGCAATGTAGGGCGAAAATGCCTTCTTCACCTCCCAGGCATCGTGCAGCAATCGCCCAAATTCGGCGATTTTCATGCCGCGCAGTAGCTTCACCGATTCATCAACGAATGCCTTAGTTTCATCGTGGTAGCGTAAGGTGTCGCCCTCTTTCAGGCGGCGCACTTGATCTTCCATCAGGTGGTGGCGCAGCAGCGTGCGGTCGCCAATATAGCCAATCAGCAGGCAGCTCTCTAGCTCCAGCAGTGCTGCCGGGTCGCTTAGCACCGGCTCTACAATCACCTGCTTGCCGCCAAAATGATACACGCACATGCCGCCGAATGCCGCCGCGTATTGATCTTGCCGCCCACCGGGGATACCTAAATCAATCCGTTCGATGCGGTAGGCCAGCTCGGCAAGATAGTGTGGGTCGGCTGGAATGTTGTAGGCGGTGCAAATCAGCTTGAGCATACTCACCACCAGCGCCGACGACGAGCCCAGGCCGCTGCCCGGCGGCACATCCGAGAACATCGTGACTTCAGCGCCTTCGGCAGGCGGCATCGCATCGAGCACGGCCTGGGGCAGGCTTAGCCGCCCCTGCCACTGCCCGGTCACATTCCGGCTCACCTCTTCGAGATCGAGCGAGCGGATGGTAACGCCGCCATCTTTGCTGGGGCGTAGCATACAGCGTACATATTTATCGATCGTGCAATTCAGCACCTTGCCACCGCACTCTTCGGCATAGGGGCTTACATCGGTGCCACCGCCGAAGAACCCAATGCGCATTGGCGCTTTTGCCTTATAGATCCGCATCATTGCCTCATTCTTGTTGCTCTCCAGCGATACTGTACGGCTTTATCGTTGTGCATTCTACTATGTTAGATAGGCGTCATCGGGCCGCAAGCAGCTCAAGGCGGCTAGTATAGCACAGGCTGACACAGCTGAAACCTTAGCAATGCGGTACAATCGCCACATGAACGAACGATTGGCAATTGGCCCGCTTGAAACCAGCTGCGGGCGTTACCATGCCGTTTTCACGGCGCACGGGCTGGCGCGGCTGAGCTTCCCTACCGACGACCCCAGCGAGTGCGCGCGCTGGCAGGCACGCTGGGCACCAACTGCCGAGGTGCGCGCCGATGACCTGCGCCTGAGCGAGCTGGCCGCCGAGCTGAATGCGTATTTTGCTGGGCAGTTGCGTCGCTTCAGCATGCCGCTCGATCTGCACGGCACGCCATTTCAGCGGCAGGTATGGCAGGCAGTGCTGGCAATTGGCTATGGCGAATGCCGCAGCTATGCCGCAATTGCGGCAGCTATCGGTACACCGCGTGCGTACCGTGCGGTCGGTGCGGCCAATGGCGCAAACCCGGTGCCGATTGTGGTGCCATGCCATCGGCTGCTCGGATCGAACGGGGCGCTTGTGAAGTATGGCGGCAGCCTGGCACTGAAGCATCAGCTTTTGAAGCTTGAGGGCGCGCTGTAGCGCATCCTAGCAAACGAAAAGGGCAGGCGACGTAGCTCGTTCGTCGCCTGCCCTCGCTTGGTGTGGAGTAAGCGGGGATTAGATTCGCGTTTGGGCGCGGTGCAGGCGCACCGTGCGCAGCAGCAGCGTAAGCCCCAGCAGTGCAAAGCCCGAAAGCGGAATACCAGTGCTGGTGTTTGGCAGCTCGGGGGCAGGCTTGGGCGTTGGTGTCGCCAGCGGCGGCTTCGTTGTGCTGGTAGCCGTTGGCACCGCGCTAGTCGTCGCTCCTGGCGATGATGTAGCATTTGGCGCGGATGTGCGGGTGCCAGTTGCCGTAGGCAGCTCAGCGGCGGGCCGCGCCAGCGCCTGCCCCACCACCAGCACCGTAACGATATTCGAGCGTAGCGGTTGTGCCAGGCCGTCGTAGGTAGCCTCCGCCTGACTCACCAGCCGGGTGTCGATTGCGACATTCGCTTTAATCTTAGCACGAACAGTAATTTCTACGCCTTTATCTGGCCCGAGCGATGCCAGGTTGAGCGTAATCAAATTGCCCTGGCGCTGCGCCTCGCCAACATCGGATTTAGGCTCCTGAAGTTCGAGGTTATCGGGAAGCGCACTTGAGATACGGATATTCTTTAAGTCACCGGTTTTCTGCGTGTTACGGAAGGCAATAACGAAATTCACTTCCTGGCCGGTGAACGCACTACCCCAATCGCTAGCCATACGGAAATATGTGCTCGGCGGCGTTGGTGTTGGGGGATTCGTTGGCGCAGCGCTCGCGGCGAGGGCCGTGCGAGTTGGCCCAGTAGGTACCGCCGTCACACGCGCGCCGGGGCGTGCGGTTGGGCGGGCTGCGCCTGGGCGCGGCGTAGGCGGTAAGGGTGGCAGCAGCGGCGATGTTGGCTGCGGAGCCTGGCCGCCGCCACCGCTACCTCCACCACCCCCACTACCGCCGCCACCCGAACGCTGCGTTGGAACAGTAGTGGGAACAGGGCCTGTCGTCGCGGTTGGGCCGGTAGTGACGGTTGGGCCAATTGTTGGGCTTGGGCCATTAGTAGCAGTTGGTAGCACCGAGGTTGGCGCAGTGCCAACATCCTCTACATCAATATTTACTGAATCAGATGCAGCAGTAAATCCGCGGCCATCTTGCGCGCTCGCCTGGTTGGTAATGCGCCCAGGCGCTGTGCTACCGCCAACCTGCACAACAATGCTAATCGTGACCGGCTGATTATTGGCAACTGGCACAGTACATTGCACTTGGGGCGCATTCACCGAGCACGAGCCACGGCTCGCGCTTGCGCGCACAATATTCAGCTTTGTATCAATGGTATCACGCACATCCACAGATGTTGCGCTGGTTGAGTTGCTATAGACCGAAAGGGTGTATTCAAACTGCTGCCCTGGCTGTAGCTGCGATTTTGAGGCACTCTTGACCAGGCGCAGCGGAGGCTCGCCCGTGACAGGTGTGACGGTAGGCGTAGCGGTACCAGGCAATGGCGTGGGTGCCGTCGTCGCGGTCGGGCCAGTGGTTGGTGCGGTTGTCGGCGTTGTGCCAGTCGTGGCGGTTGCATCCGTTGTTGGCGCCGTCGTCGCCGTCGAACCGGTGGTTGGTACTGTCGTCGCGGTCGAGCCAGTGGTTGGTGCGGTCGTGACAGTTGGCGGGGTCGTTGCGCCAGTCGTGGGTACAGCAGTACTCCCAGGTGGTGTATCCGTGATGCGCTGCTGCACGATGTCGCCGCCATTATTCTGGCGCGGAGCAGCTGGCACAACCAGTGGATTCACCCAGCGGTACGCTTCAGCATACAGTGGAAACACGATCATCAGCATGGCGGCAACGAGCATCAGCAGCTCAAGCCATGTCCAGCGCGCTGGGCCACGCCGAGGCTGTGATCGAGTAGGGCGCAAACGTTGCATACCTTTCTTCTCCCGGTGATGCCCGGTTTATGGGCGCGGCGATGGCTTCGATTCGAGTAGGTCGGCCACAACAACCAGGCGTTGGGTATCCCAATTTGTACAGGTTAGCAGTGTGAGTGTAGCGGTTGTCGTCGGATCGAGCACTTCAGTTTGGTTCGGCCACACACTTTTCAGCTCACGAACACGGTAATGGTAGCGCAGGCCAGCAGCGTCGAGGAAAATCGTATCGCCAGGCGCAAGCGCACCCAGATCGCGGAATACGGCACCGCGCAAGCCAGCATGGCCTGCCAGCACGGTATTTCCTGTCTCGCCCGGCAGCCCGGTACCGTTGAGGTACCCGGCGGCATAATCGGCAACTTGCCAGGCACCATCGACCACGAACACTTCTTTCACTGGGGAGTCGAGCGCAATTCCAGGAATTATTAAACGCGTGGGCTGCGGCGCAAGCACCGTAGGCCCATTGACAGCCCCCTGGCGCGGCGACAGAAATTCGTTGTCCGGTGGCGCCTGCTCCATCCCCGTCGTCGTGTAGGGCAGCAACACTGGCGATGTTCGCGCACTACTCGCGGCACCATCGAGGCGGGCCGCTGGTGCCGCAGCGACTGCTGCCAGCGGTGGTGCCACCGGCCCCTGCTGAGTGTGGAGCCAATCGCGAATTGGGCCATCGGCCAGCCAGTAGCCAAATACCAGCAGCGCCGCGACAATTACCAATCGTTCGGCATAAAACAGCACCGAATCAACCCAGGTG
The DNA here is from genome assembly GCA_018266315.1 of Chloroflexi bacterium SZAS-1. Classification (GTDB taxonomy): domain Bacteria; phylum Chloroflexota; class Chloroflexia; order Chloroflexales; family Roseiflexaceae; genus Kouleothrix. Next base: position 15,209 of record JAFEAS010000043.1, read on the forward strand.
CGCAGCATAAAACCGCGTAGCGCGTGGCGGCGCTGTTCACTCGCTGAACGCAGCACAATCGGTGCCAGCTGCCGCTCAGAATCCGTTGGCGGTGCGGCGATCAGAGTCTCTAGCAGATCGTGCTCGGCCTGTTTGCGTGCTGTTCGGCGGGAGCGATCTCGGATTGGCATCCCTGGCCTCGTGGCACCGCGCGAACCCACACGTTGTGCGGCTGCCTCGACGCGATTATACACTAGGCATGGCATGGTTGCAATAGGAAAAAGGTAACTAATGAGGAATCAGGGCGATCATTGTCGGATGAGTGTAAAGTGATCCGTCAGGCAAGAGGCGACTCTAGCAGGGTGTGGTGCGCGCTGCCAACTGCCTCGCGGATTGTGCGAAAGCCATCACGGCGAAGCAGCCCGGCCAGCTCGTGCTTGAGCGTGTAGGGTAGCGTTGGGCCGCCGTAGATCAAGCCCGTATAGAGTTGAACCAGGCTCGCACCAGCGCAAATATGGCCATACGCATCGTTTGCACTGGCAATTCCGCCAACGCCGATGATCGGCAGCTGGCCGCCGGTTAGCGTATAAAGCTGGGAAATCACAGCACGCGCCCGTGCGGTAAGCGGCTGCCCGCTCAGGCCACCGATTTCGGGCGCGCGGGCGCTGCGCAGGTCATTACGATGAAGCGTCGTATTTGTGGCAACAAAACCAGCGATACCGGCTGCCAGGCCCGACTGTACCACCTCTGCGAGCTGTTCGGGCGTTTCGTCGGGTGATACTTTCAGGAATAGCGAGCGCGGCTGTGCCAGCTGCCGGTTGCTGGCCGCCAGCGTTCCTAGCAGCTCGTCAAGTGCAGCGCGCTCGTGCAGCTTACGCAGCCCAGGCGTATTCGGCGACGAAATGTTGATCGTCACATAGTCGGCCAGCGGCGCCAATGCGATAAAGGCAGCCAGGTAATCTTCGGTAGCGCGTTCGAGCGCGGTGGCGCGGTTTTTCCCAATATTCACGCCAATGATTGGCGGGGTACGCTGCGCGCGCCGATTGCGGCCATTCCGCCGCCAATCCCTGAGGTTATGCGCTACAGCTAGCATCCCCGGGCTATTGAAGCCCAGACGATTGATCAGCGCAGCATCTTCGGGCAGGCGGAACATACGCGGTTGCGGGTTACCCGGCTGCGGGCGCGGTGTCACGGTGCCTACCTCAACATGGCCGAAGCCCATCGCAGCCATTGGCCCAATCAGCGCGGCGCGCTTGTCGAAGCCAGCGGCCAGGCCAAGCGGGTTCGCAAAATGCAAACCGACACATTCCGTCGCCAATATTGGGTCGTCGGGCGGCACTAGCCTACCAATGAAGCCAGGTATAGGCGTGGCCCCAGCCGCACGCAGCAGCGCGCTCGTGAGCTTATGCGCGCGCTCAGCATCGAGCCGGAAGAGCAGTAGTTTGATCATTCGATAAAGCATAGTGTTTCTTTTGCAAGGCAAGTGCTTTGTAATGGGTTTATTGTACGGTAGTAGGGTTTACCCTCATGTACCGCGCTATGGCAGGTCGCGCAGATCGAACACCGGGCCATCGCTACAGAGCATGCGTATACCCTTTCGCAGCTCAATGCCACATACGCCGCACGCACCTACACCACAGATTAACGGGCCTTCGAGCAGCGCACTGGCAAACCCGCGCTCCCAGCGAAATTTGGTGGTACGAATAAGCTGCGCGAGCGCGGGAGCAGCGGCATTTGGTAGCGCCACCGCCACCTGATCGGCCCAGGCGATTGCGGCAGGCAGGTTATAGCTGCTGGTAGCCGCCGTGCCCCCAGGTGCAATGAAGTCGCTCAGCTGCCAGGGCACGAAGGTCTGGTATTCGACCTCGCCCGGCAGCAGGTAGGCCGGTGGTAGCAGCTCGGCATTGGCGGCCCCGGCCAGCAAGGTAACTGCTACCTGCTGGGCGGCAGCCAGGCGTGCCAGCAGCAGCAGCGCCGCCAACCCTGGCCCCGCACCAATGAGCAAGAGCGTGCGCGTGCGTGGTTCGAGGGTAAAGCCGCGCCCGCACGGCCCAAGCACATCGAGCGTATCACCGGCGCGGGTGCGCGCGAGCCAGGCCAGACCGCGTTCGTTAGGGGCGTACAGCAATGCGATCTGGCCCAGCGCTGGCTCGGTAGCAGCAACAAATAGCGGACGCCGCAACAGTGGATCGTAGCTACCCGCTTCGGCGCAGCGCACCAGCAAGTACTGGCCTGCCCGTACACTGCGCGTCAGCTCGGGTGCTTCGAGGGTTAGCCAGCGCAGATCAGGCGTTACGTCACGCTGCTCGGCAACAATAAGCTGGCGCTGCTGAACCATCAGGTTAGCTCTCGCCCTCATCATTCAAAATGCCGGGCAGCTTCGACAGCTGTTGCAGCATGCCGGTGCTAACGCCAAAGTTACCGCGCCGGAAGGCGATCTTGCCACGCGTCATCGTGAGCATAACCTGGCCTTTGAGGCGCTGGCCGTGTACCGGGGTGTTCAGCCCTTTCGACACAAATTTCTGCCGGTCAACCACCCAGCTATAATCGGGGTCGAATACCACAATGTCGGCATTGCTGCCGGGGCGCAGCGTGGCGGGGGTACGGCTAATGACCGATGCCGGGCCTTCGGTGAGCTTGGCAATCAGGTTCACCAGATCCATTTCGCCGCGGTGTACCAGGGTAAGCACCAGGCCGAGTGCCGTTTCAAGCCCCGAGATACCCGGCGCAGCCAGGCCATATTCACACTCTTTATCGACATGGCTATGGGGCGCGTGGTCGGTCGCAATCGCGTCGATCGTGCCATCGCGCAAGCCTTCAATCAGCGCGTCAACATCCTCATCGCTGCGCAGCGGCGGGCTAACGCGCGTGCTGGTATCGTAGGGCGGCAGGCGCGTTGGCACCAGCCAGGCGGGCAAGCCAAGCTCAGGCTCGTGCTTACGCTTGCGTTTGCCACGAGTAGGCGGCGCAGGCGGCTCGCGCGGCGCGACTGGTTCGCCCAGCGAGCCAAGCACCCAGCGGTCGGTGAGCGTCAGGTGGTGCGGCGTGGCCTCGGCGGTAACACGAACGCCGCGCTCTTTCGCCGCCCGTACCAGCGCCACCCCACCAGCAGTACTGACATGGCAAATATGAATGTGCGCGCCGGTCATTTCGGCCAGCGCAATATCGCGCGCAATCTGCACTTCCTCCGCCGCCGCCGGGTAGCCGGGCAGCCCCAGCCGCGTGCTGATTGCGCCTTCGTGCATCGCCCAGCCCCGGCTTAGCGTCAGGTCTTCGCAGTGGCTCATAATCGGCACGCCTAGCATAGCGGCATAGGCCAGCGCATTACGCATCACCGCCGGGTCGCTCACCGGGCTGCCATCGTCGCTAAAGGCAATACAGCCCGCCTCAACCAGCTCGGCCATTTCGGTCAGGTTCTTGCCCGCGCGCCCGAGCGTAATTGCGCCAATTGGCTCAACCCGCACGCTGCCCTCGGCGCGCGCAGTTTCGAGCACCTGGCGCACCACGGCCACACGGTCGTGCGGCGGGCGGGTGTTGGGCATTGCGCACACCGTGGTAAAGCCGCCGCGCGCTGCCGCCGCCGTGCCGGTGGCAATCGTCTCCTTATGTTCCTCGCCTGGCTCACGCAAGTGCGTATGCAAATCGATAAATCCGGGCGCGATCACTGCACCACGCGCGTTAATCACTTCAAGATCTTTGCCCAAAGGTTCCTGCGCCGTCGAGAGATCGGCCAGATCCATCACGCGAGAAACTTTCCCGTTCTCAATCAGCACATTGCCTACGGTGGCCACGCGCCGCGCCGGGTCGATAATCGAGCCATTCTTAATCAGGTAGCGCATTGGTATGCCTCGTTTATATACATCATAAACATGAAGGTCAAGTACACTGCCAGGCTATGGATGTGCCACTGCTTCGCGAGCGGCAGCCGCACGCAGCGCGCGCCACAAACCCAGCGCGCTGCTCGCCAGTAACACCACGAAACTCACCGAAACCAGCGCTGCCCACGGTTCCAAGAAACCAAACTGTGGGTCGGCCAGATCAAAGCTCACAATTGGAATGTGCGTAAGATCAAGCATACGCAGGTGCGCCAGTATGGGCGAATAGGCTGGCTGGTACAGGTAGATCGCCTCACGCGCCATGTCGCCTTGGGTGAGCGCATTGATATAGGTATTAAAATCGACCAGGATGCCAAGCAAATTCACACCAATCGAAAGCGCCAGCAGCACGAATAGCGCCCGCCGCGCGGCCCGCGCATTCAGCAGCACACCCAGCGGCAACACCAAAAATGGCATCAATGGCACCAGGAAGCGCGGCCCCCAACCCCACCCGGCCCACCAGATCCACCAGAGCGCACTTTGCAGCAACGTAATCAGCGTGATCGCCCCAATCAGCACCGCCTCAGCACGGTAGCGCCGCACAAATGGCAACAGCGCCCAGGGCAACGCCAGCAGCAAGGGCACATACAAAAACACCGATTTGCCGGGGCTGAGCAGCAAGCCATACAACCCTTCGAGCAGGTTACCGGTGAAGCCCTCGTTGGCATAGCCGCGCTCGAACAGCGAGCGAAAGCGCACCCAATTATAGCCCACCATCAGCGCGGCAAACGGCAGCCCGCCGAGCGCCAGCCAGAACAATTGGCGAGCTGCCACCAACCACCGACCGCCGATTACGCCCCGTCCGTCGTCCGTCGTCTTCATCCACAGGTAGAGCGCGAATGCCGGTAGCAGCACCGCACCGCCAACCCGCGTCACAATCGCACCACCGAGCGCGAACCCGGCGAGCAACGGCTTACGCAGGGAAATTGCCAGCGCCGCAGCGACCAGCCCGGCCGTGAACAATGGCTCGCTAAAAAAGAAGCGGCTGTACGGCCAGGCCAGGGTGCCAATCCCAAAGAACAGTGCCAGTGTCACGCCAATCCGCGCTGAGCCATACAATCGCGTTGCCCAGGCGCAGAGCAGCCCGCCAGTGAGTGCAGTAGCCAGCGCGGGCAGCAGCAGCGCCAGAAAGCGCCCGACATAGAACGCGCCCTGGCCTGCGCCGATCAGGCGACCCAGCACATAGCGCCCAAAGGCGTACAAGGGTGCCGCCGCCAATGGCTGGCCGATCCCATACTTCGAAAAAAGTACGCCATCGGCGCGGCGTACCGTTTGCGGGTAGATCGCGGCACCCTCGGGCAGTGATACGGTGCGCTCATCCACAATACGCATGCTGGTAATAAGCATTACCTCGCCATCGCTGATGAAGGGTTGCCCACCAGTACTGAGCAAATACACAGCGAGCAGCAGCAGCCCGGCCCACACCGCCGTTCGCGCCCGCACGCTGCCAAGCGAGGTCTGCGGCACGGTTGGCGGCGCAGCGCTGCTAGCCCTAGCACCCACCTAATGCTCCGCCAGCCGGTAGAGCAGCGCCATGCGCACGGCTACACCGTTCGTCACCTGCGTTTCAATCACCGATTGGGCCGAGGTTGCAACATCGGGTGTAATCTCGACGCCCTCATTCATCGGGCCGGGGTGCATCACCAGGCAGTGCGGCGCGGCGCAGGCCACGCGCGCAGCATTGACGCCGAAGAAGCGGCTGTATTCCCGCAGCGATGGCAGCAGCCCACTTTCCTGGCGCTCTTTCTGCAAGCGCAGGGTCATAATCACATCGGCGTCGCGCACGCACTCATCAAGGTCGGTGGTAATAGTGACTTTGGGCCATGTTGCCGTCCAGAATGCGGCCGGGCCAAGCAGCGTGGTTGGGGCGCAGAGCGTGACATGCGCGCCCATGGTTGTAAGCCCCCACAGGTTCGAGCGTGCCACGCGGCTGTGCACAATATCGCCGACGATGACGACCTTCAGCCCCTCGATGCGCCCGAGCCGCTCCTGGATTGTAAAAAGGTCGAGCAGCGCCTGCGTGGGGTGCGCATGGCGGCCATCGCCAGCATTAAGCACCGAGCCAAGAAAATGCTGGGCTACCAAATACGGCGCGCCGCTTTCGCGGTGGCGCATCACAATAATATCGGCCCCAAGCGCCTGAAGCGTGCGCATCGTATCGAGCAGCGACTCGCCCTTCTCAACACTACTCCCGCGCGCCGACATCGTGACAACATTCGCCGAAAGCGCGCGCGCAGCCAGCTCGAACGAGATGCGGGTGCGGGTACTATCTTCAAAGAACATGTTAACGACCGTTTTACCGCGCAGCGCTGGCACTTGCTTAATCGGGCGATTAAGTACTTCCTTCATGCTGGCCGTGGTTTCGAGAATTTCGCCAATCTCGTCGCGACTAAAATCATCGAGGTCGAGCACATGGCGGCGGTAATTGGCTTGTGGCTGGGTTGCAACTGTACTATTGGGGGAAGATGCAAGGGTTGTACTCATAGTATGCCTCCGGCGTGCAGCATCGACGCCTGATAGTGAGTATCTTGAACGATAGAACGATAGGAAGATCGAGCATGTCGTTTATGTGTTAATGTCGCGCACAATAAATACCCCATCTTCGCCAAAATCGACTTCGCTCAGCCGCGTTTCGATCCGCTCATCGCTGGCTGTTGGCACATTTTTGCCAACGAAATCGGCGCGGATGGGTAGCTCGCGGTGGCCGCGGTCGATCAGCACCGCCAGCTGGATGCGCGCGGGTCGCCCAAAATCAGCCAGGGCGTCGAGCGCGGCGCGCACCGTGCGCCCGGTATAGAGCACATCGTCAACCAGCACGACCACCCGCCCGTTAATATCGCCGGGAAGATTGGTTGAGCGTACAATTGGTGCCGGGCCGCGCAGCCCCAAGTCGTCGCGGTATAGTGTAATATCGAGCGTACCCACTGGCACGCGCTCGCCCTCGAAATCGGCCAGTGCGGCAGCAATGCGGTGTGCAAGCGGCACCCCGCGCCGACGAACGCCCACCAGCACAACATTACGCACGCCCTCGTTGCGCTCGGCAACCTCGTGTGCAATGCGCGTAATCGCACGGCGAATGTCGTCGGTTGATAAGATCTGTTTTTCACTCATTGGCGGGGTTCCCTGTGTATGGCGCAAGACAACAAAAAACCCTGCACTCACGCGCAGGTGAGCAAGCAGGGGTATTCGCAACAATATGCGCGCCGACGCGCAGCTTTACGATTATAACCATACGATTCGTTCCTTCTCAGCCTCACAGGGCTGAATTAAAGGCCGCCGTATCCTAGCACGCCGCTGCTATCGTGTCAAGCTAGTTGTCAAAAATCGTATATGCATGTATACTAATATGTCGTGTTATACTGATTACAAAATCTCGTTGGGGGGAGGTGAGAGCAACGACAAACGAGCCAGCGATCGCAAGTTTCGGCGATCGGGTTCGTGCGTCACGCAGCTATGAAAGTCGAGCGCCGCGAAGGAGAGACTGTCGAGCAGCTACTGCGCCGGTTTAATAAAGGCGTCGTAGCCGAGCGTATCACCAAAACCTACCGTGAGAAGATGCACTTTGTCTCGAAGAGCGAGCAGCGCAAAGAAAAGCGCCGCCGCGCCGAGCGCAACCGCCGTAAAAAAGCGCTGCAGTCGCATTAGTTCCAGGCAGCTAGTGCCCACGTGGGCGAGATGTAGTGCGTCTCGGCCATGTGGGCATCGCTATGTCTATCGGCTATGCTATAATGCCAATACGCGGATGCAACATCTCCGAAAACTATCGTAAGGTATCGTTTATATGTTTGATAAGTTAGCGAGCCTGGATGCGCGCTACAATCAGCTGACCGAACAAATGGCTCAGCCCGATGTAGCGACCGACCATGTCCGGCTGCAGCAGATCGCCCGTGAGCAGCGCGAGCTTGAAGACGTGGTGATGGCGTACCGGGCCTTCAACGACGCCGATCGTCAGGCGCAGGAGGCCCAACAGCTGTTCGATGAGGCCGACGATCCTGAGCTGCGCACAATGGCCCAAGACGAGCTTGAGCAGCTACGTGCGCGCCGCGAGAGCCTGGCAGATCAGATCAAGCTGCTGTTGCTGCCGCGCGACCCGAACGACTCGAAAAATGTCATCTTCGAGGTGCGCCAGGGTACCGGCGGCGACGAGGCCGCGCTGTTCGCCGCCGACCTGTTTCGTATGTATAACCGCTATGCTGAACGGCGCGGCTGGAAGCTCGATGTCGTCAGCTCAAGCGAAAACGGTGTTGGTGGCTATAAGGAAGTTGTTTTCGAAATCCAGGGCGAGGGCGCGTACAGCCAGCTGAAATACGAAGGTGGTACGCACCGGGTACAGCGGGTACCTGCGACCGAGGCGCGTGGGCGCATTCACACTTCCACCGCGACGGTCGCCGTCCTGCCCGAAGTTGAGGAAACTGATGTTGAGCTACGGCCCGAAGACTACCGCGTCGATGTCTATCGTTCCGGTGGGCATGGCGGCCAGGGCGTGAATACCACTGACTCAGCCGTGCGGATCGTATACAAAGCCGGCACGCCCGATGAGATTGTGGTAACATGTCAGGACGGTCGTTCGCAGCTAAAGAACAAGGCGGCGGCACTTTCGGTACTGCGCGCCCGGCTCTATGCGATCGAGCAGGAGAAGCGCCAGAAGGAATTAGGCGAATCGCGGTTGGCGCAGGTGGGCACGGGCGAGCGGGCGGAGAAAATACGCACCTACAACTTCCCGCAGGATCGCGTCACCGATCATCGCATCAACCAGAGCTTCTCGAACTTGCCGGGGCTGCTGGATGGCGACCTGGAACGTGTGATTGAAGCGTTGATCATTTTCGACAATACCGAGCGGCTGGAAGCCGTAGGCGTTGAGTCGTAACCATATCGCACGGCAAACGGTTATTTCCATACTCATAGGGGGGTTCCGCCAGCTGGCTACCCCCTTTTTTTGACCCCTGAAATAGGGAACGAGGTGGCTTGTGAGTACGCATCTGACCCTGGCACCGTCGCTAGAATCATTTATCACTGCGATGCCCAAAGTTGAACTTCACCTGCACCTTGAAGGCACCATGCAGCCAGCTACCTTGCTGCGAATTGCCGAGCGCAATCATGTCGAGCTGCCAGCTTACAATGTCGAAGGCGTGACCCAGCTATTCAACTATCATCATTTCCACGAGTTCCTAAGCGTATTTATGGTGCTGGCCCGCGCCCTCAAGCGCGGCGAAGATTTCGAACTGCTGGCGTATGAGTTAGGGCATCACCTTGCAGATCAGAATGTGCGCTATGCCGAAGTTATGGTGTCGGCCTTCCAATATTACAGTCGCGGTATTGATCTGAGCGAAGTGGTGCAAGGGGCTATGGCCGGGTTTACGCGGGCCGAACGCGAGCGCGGCACCCCTGTACGCCTGGCGTTCGATTATGGTCGGCAATTCGGTGCCGAGACGGCCTGGAAAGTGCTTGAGCTTGCCATCCAGAATATGCGCTACGGTCTGGTTGCCTGGTCGATTGGCGGCGATGAAGTGAACTACCCGCCACAATTGTTTGCCGAAGTATTTGCGGCGGCGCGCCAGGCGGGCCTGCGTGTGATGGCGCATGCGGGCGAAGTAGTTGGCCCGGCCAGCGTGTGGGGTGCCGTCGATGTGCTTGGCTGCCAACGGATTGGCCATGGCATCCGCAGTATCGATGACCCGGCATTGCTGGCACATTTGCATGCGCATAATGTGGTGCTCGATATTTCGCCTTCGAGTAATGTGTGTACCGGCGCCGTACCAACCATCGAAGCGCATCCGTTGCGTCGCCTGTACGATGCGGGCATTTCTATCACGCTCAATACCGACGATCCAACGTTTTTCAAAACAACGCTTAATGATGAATATCGCCTGGCCGCGCAGGTATTTGGCTTCGACGCTGGCGAGCTAGCGCAGCTGGCGCTCAATGCGGCGCGGGCGGCGTTTCTGCCCGAGGCCGAGCGGGTAGCCTTACTCGAACGGGTTGAAACTGAGCTAGCCGCATTGCGCGATATGGTGGAATAGGCGCAGGAGTGGCGCAGCTGGCGAGCTGCGCCTTAAAGCGGCAATACGAGAAAGCTTGTTGTACCCTGCTCGGCTGCGCTTTCGAGCCATATGCGGCCCTGATGCTGCTGGGCAAGGTACTGCGCGATAAACAACCCTAAGCCCAGGCCGCTGTACATCCCTTCAACATTACTCCCGCGCTTGAAGCGGCCAAACACACGTACTTGCTCACCCTCGGGTACGCCAATCCCCTGATCTTGCACACTGAACAGCGCCTCAGATGCACCATCGGCATTTGTGTAATGCTCAAGCTGCAAACGAATAGCGCCGCCATGTGGTGAAAACCGCACCGCATTCGCGATCATGGCATCGACAACCTGGCTAATTCGCATTTCGTCGAAGCTGCCATAGAGGGCTTCGTCGGCACCACTTACCTGAATGCTATGCTGTTCGGTCTTCATTTGCTGGGCCTGAGCAACGCGCCGCACAAGCGCGGCGAGGTCGGCGGGCTGGCGCTGGATGTGCAGGCGGTTCGTTGCCACGCGCGATGTGTCCGATAGTTGCTCAAGCAAGCTCGTAGCCCTCGTCACCTGCTGCGTAATCACTGCCAGGCCCTTACGGTAGGTTTCATTCGCCTCTTTGTTTGCGCGGCGTAGCAGCAGATCGGCATACCCCTTCGCCGAAGCTAGCGGATTTTTAATTTCGTGAACCGCATGCGAGATAAAATCATCCCATTCGCTTGCTGATTCAGATATAGCCGCATGAATCACAGCCTGACGCAACACCAGCGCGCTATGAGCGGCAACAATTTGCCAGAGCACGGCTTCAGCAGGTGGGGCGACCAATTTAAGAACAAGTGCCCCAAGTGTTTGCCTGTTGGTACGCAGCGGCAGGATATAGCCCGTATCCATATCGCCAGCCCACACCAGCGCATCGCCATCGCTCAGCGCCCGGGCGACTGCAATGGTAGAAGTATGAACATCAATCGCATGCTCGGCCAATAGCAGCGGCGGGGTTGCTGGTGTATCGCCTAGCCAGAAAATCCCTGCCGCTCGTACTTCTGCTTGCTCACAGAGCCGGGCCACAATTTGGGTGGCAGCCCCAACCAGATCATCGGAAAAAGAGCTTTGCACAAAATCAAGCAGCCACGGCAAGGAGGGAGATATAGGAATTGACATATAAACAATCCATGCTTCTATGACGATGTATTGCGTGCGCAGATCACTGCTAACACCATTTAGCGGTGTTATTAGCAACATTCGTTCCAACACCTGGGAGAGCGCTACGCACCAGCCAGCAGGTTTTCAGGCCGGTAGATTTGCACCTGGTCGGCATCTTCGACGTCTTGGAGAAGTTGCGCTACAGTATAGTACATCACTGGATGCATTAGGTTGGGGGAAATCTCTGCGAGGGGTTTAAGCACAAAAGCACGCTGATGAAGCAGGGGATGTGGCAGAGTCAGCTTGCGCGAGTTCATCTGTACCGTATCGTAGAACAGCAGATCGAGATCGATAGGCCGGGGACCGAATTGTACGCCAGGTCGACGGCCCATGGTGATTTCAATATCCTGCAACATTTGCAGAAAATCAAGCGGTTTCAGGCTGGTAGAACCTGCAACCACTGCATTAATGAATGCATCATCGCGCACATAGCCCAGCGGCGCAGCCACATAGAGCTGTGATGCTTTCTCGATCGTCATAATCGCACGCAGCCGCTGCACTGCTTCGCGCAAATATGCAACGCGGTCGCCTAAATTGCTGCCCAAGCCAACATGTACAAGGCGCATTTTCATTGTATTCGCCTACCATACTAATGTTGAGAGACGGAAACTAGGCATAACGCCGACAATGCGTATGACTAAGAGCAATAACGTGGCTTAGAACTATGTTGTGATGACTTTATACCGAGTTGCTGCGATGATGTAGGCTGTAGAAATAACTGTTACAACGAATAACGATACTGGTGCAACGCCACAAATTTGGCGATGGGATCTGTTATTATATGAGCAATTTTTTATAATTGCAAGTGGTTTTTTCTTGGTGAAACTATTGAACGTGCCGTGCGACCGATTTCCAAGAAGTGCGCGCACACTGAAACTACGATACTACAACGTAAAGATACAGCGGGGCATAAAAATGAATGAACCTCAGTGGCAGGCACTACGTTTTTGCTCGCGCTGCGGCACAGAACTGGGCGAGCGCCTGGTACATGGGCGTATGCGCCCGGCTTGTTCTGTCTGTGGTTTTGTGGTGTATACCAACCCGAAAGTGGCATGCGGGGCATTACTGGTACACGATCGGCAACTATTGCTGGTGCGGCGGCGGCACGAGCCTGGGCGCGGGCGCTGGTGCATGCCCTGCGGCTTTGCCGAGGCCGATGAACCGCCTGAGCAGGCCGTCTGCCGTGAAATGCTTGAAGAAACAAGCCTGGTTGTGCACGCTGCCGGGTTGCTAGGCGTGTACCACTATACCGACGACCCGCGCGGTGCTGGGCTACTGCTGGTCTTTCGTGTGCGCTGCGACAATATTCGCTTGCTCGCCGCTGGTGATGATGCCGACGATGTGGGCTTCTTTTCACCAACTATGCTACCACCAATCTCGCATCATACACACCAGCGCGCTATTGATGATTGGCTTGCCGGTGAGAAAGAACTGCGTGAGGGGGCACTATGAGGCGCGACTCACATACGCAACATTTACGGCGCCAGCTTCAGCAGCTTATTCTACTGCGCGAAACTGGCCCGAAAAGCGCTGCCTGGCACCAGGCACGTACCCGGATGATCTGGCGCTTGCACAACGAAATCCAGCACGGGGCGACAGCAGCAGCGGGCGTAGTGTTGGAAGGAGCACTAGCACCAGATCCACCAGAAGCCGCCGAGAGCGAGGTGCAACCCAAACAATAGTAATAGTTCGCTGGGTATGGTTTGCCTACAACCCCAAGGCATTCGTGCATTTCCTACCGTCAGCGCGCACTCCCATCGCGCTGACGCCGCAGATTGATCACCTGCCGAATTTCCTCGCCAATAGTCCATTCAGCCTGCGCATCGGCATCTTCGAGCGCCAGGCGCGGCACAGGCAATGGCTGCCCCTGCGTAGCGATCGATACCATGCTGAAGTAGCCGGTGGTACACACCCGGCGATCGCCCTGCAATGGATGCTCGGCGTAAATATGCACACGCACGATCATCGAGGTACGACCGACATAGATCACGCGTGCAATCGCTTCGATGATCTCGCCCGCATGAATGGGCGTGCGAAAGTCGATGCGCTCACTCGATGCCGTAACCAGTGGCTGGCGGCAGAAGCGCAGGGCGGCAATGGCGGCGGCTTTATCCATCATTGCCATCACCTCACCACCAAACATCGTATTAAAATTGTTGGTCTGATTCGGTAAAACAATGTCGGTAACGTGAATCTCGGGCGCGGGTCGCGCTTCGTGCTCGCTCATAGATTCTCCTTTGCATCTTTACCATGTTAGGTCTTTCGCTGGTGATGCCTGTACCTGCGGCGGCAGGCTCGTTTGCCGCTGCTTGGCGCTGTTTTGCGTAGAGAGCAAAAATAGCGCCAAGCAGCGGCAATTGCACAGGTAAACGAAAGCCCTATATTGTAGTATATCCACGGCAATGTGATACAAAGTCGAAGCGCGTCGCCTTCCCTAGGTGTATCCTCCTGCAGACCAGCAACAGCGGCCAGCACTCAAGTGCGCGTCCAGTCCATCACCCATGTCTCTTGCCAGGTTAGGCCGCCATCGCGCGAGATCGCTTGCCGCCATCGGCAGGAGGTAGGCGTAATCTGATCCCAGATACCGCGCACCTTCATTGGTACACCGTCCTCAACTTCATCTGCTTCAAATGTGCCCGTACCATCAATGAATACGCCGCTGGTGCCAGGTGTGGTTAGCACGCCTGAGCGGGCATTGACCCAAAAATCCGATCAGATGCCCTGTTCGATATTAAGCAGGCGCAGCCCCATACCGCTGAAATTACGCACCGGAATGCGAAGCTCTTCGACACTGCCAACACCGCCAAGGATCGTCCAGCAGGTCGCTTCACCCTCAAACATCAGCCACGCATCATCGTCCGGTGCTGATTTCCACCGATGTTTAATTGTCCATTCGCCTGCAAGAAAATCGAAATCGCCAGCCTTCCCTTTCACAGTATCCCTCCTGTCATCATACTCAATCCGTTCGATTACCTGGTTTCCTCGCGTGGTGCCGGGCTATGCTGGGTATTACGAGAAAAGGAACTTTGAGGGCGGCAAAACCACCGCTGTACCCACACAATAAGGTAGACACGTCTTGTTGCAATGTCGCAGTGGCGGCGCAGGCAGAACCTTCCGCCCCTCACTATGGCATAGCACCAGTATAAGCGGCTAATCTTGACAAGCTGTGTCAGGTTTTTCGAGGGCGAGCCCGTAGCAGCGGCTGATAGTGTGGAGTTTTTGGAGGAGCGAACGTTTGAGCGTGAGCGGTTCAATTACTTCTACGTCAGGGGCAAGCGGCAGGAGCTGAATTGTGGCGTGGTCAATCGTTTCGATTGGGATCGTGATAATCGCCCGCCCGTCGGCGTGCCTGCGGCCTTCGGGCGTTTCCGATAGCGCTACCGCATGTGCAACGGCAGCGCTCAGTCGCTTGAGATCACGCAGCCCTTGCGCGGTCGCCAGCACGGTTGCGGTGTCCTGGTAAAGATTGTGCTCAAATCGCTTGACCGATTCGGCCCAATAACGAGCCAGCTCGAAGTCTTCCGGGCGCTGCGCGCGCATTTCAAGGATGCGGCTCGCGTGTATATTCGAGATACGGTAGGTGCGTGGCTTGCCATCCAGCGCTGCAACGAGGTACCATGTACCCGCCTTCAGCACCAGGCCCAGCGGATGTACGATCTGATCTGCCACGCCGCTCCAACTCTCATAGCAAATTGCGAGCTGTTGATCGTGCCACACCGCCGCCGCCACACTCACTAGCTGCGGCAGTGTTTCGCCTGCACGATACCAATCGATCGGGTCGAGATGAATGCGCGCCTGAAGCCGCTGCGCCTCGTGGCGCTGGTGCGGGGGTAGCGCGGCCAATAATTTCAGCTGCGCATCTGCGACCTCGTGCCCAAGCCCAAGTTGGGTTACTGGATCGGCCAGCCCACTCAAGAACATCGCCTGCGCTTCGGCACTGGTGAAGCCAGTCAGGGTCGTCTTCCATGCATCAAGCAGTTGGAAGCCGCCATTACGACCGCGCTCGGCATACACAGGAACCCCGGCAGCGGTAAGCTGATCAATATCACGATACAGCGTCCGCACCGATACTTCCAGGGCTTCCGCCAGCGCCTGCGCGCTCATGCGGCCACGTGTTTCGAGCAAAAGCTGAATTGTGAGTAGGCGGCTAGCGCGCACAAATTTTCCTTACCTGGACGCCACCAATCGCGGTTGGCAGTAACATACCAAATTCGTCAGTAGTATTACTCACTACGCGCTAGCGTTTGGCTTTGTAGTGCGTATTGTGTTGCGCATGATAGATTAAGTATCTAACCGGATTTGGTATGATACCAAATCTAATGAACAGCTTGCATAGGATGGGGTTCGGCGGCAGCCACGCTGGGCACCGCACCAGAACAGCAACGCCATCAATTGGCAGGGCATTTTGCAGCAAGCTTCCGTACCGTGGTGATATTACGGGTTGTGGTGGCTAGCGGCAGCGTTTTGGCAAATAACGGCCAATCAACGAGCGAGTCCGACATTCGGCCACGGCTGAGCCAGTAGATTTCGCGACCGTGCGTATGCAAGGCATCGGCGCTCGTCTCGAAGGTAGCC
The DNA here is from genome assembly GCA_018266315.1 of Chloroflexi bacterium SZAS-1. Lineage (GTDB taxonomy): Bacteria > Chloroflexota > Chloroflexia > Chloroflexales > Roseiflexaceae > Kouleothrix. Next base: position 30,857 of record JAFEAS010000043.1, read on the forward strand.
AGCGTAGCGTGGGCATGCGCTGGGAGCGACTGTGCCATAAACAGCACCGCCAGGGTATGCCCTTCAGTAGGCGGAATGTGGGGAAAGGGGGTATAAGCGGTAATCGCTGCGAGCTCGGCGGGTGTGCGCAGAAATGTGGCGACCGAGTAGCCGAGCGCCTGCTGCAGATGCTGTTCAATCCGGGATGCCAGCGCAAGCGTGTCAGTGGTATCGGTTTCGAAGATGACATTGCCGCTAGCAATAAAGGTTTCGACATTGGCAAAGCCCAGCGCCACGAACAGCGCGCGCAGATTGTCCATCTTCACGCGGTGCCCGCCCACGTTTATTCCCCGCAACAATGCAATATAGCGTGCCACCAGCCATCTCCTCACAATGATAATCTGACGCACTACACCCACAAATGGGCGTATTTCAGGCCAGTGCCAGTGTTGAACAGCACCACCGTCTCATCAGGCGCGATCCAGCCTGACTCTAGCAATGCCACCTGTGCTGCCAGACACGCGCCGCCCTCGGGGGCAGCGAAGATGCCGGTGGTAGCACCAAGCAGGTTGGCGTGTGCAATCATCGCCGCATCATCGACGGTGAGAGCGGTGCCGCCACTTGCGCGCACTGCCCGAATGATCAGGAAATCGCCCACCGCCACAGGCACACGCAGCCCATCGGCCACAGTTTTAGCACCCGGCCACAGCTCGGCATGCTCGTGCCCAGCACGATATGCCTGCACAATGGGGGCGCAGCCTGTGGCTTGCACGCTCACCATGCGTGGGCGGCGCGCATCAATCAAGCCCATAGCCTGCAATTCGTCGAAGGCTTTCCACATACCCACCAGGCCAGTGCCGCCGCCTGTCGGGTAGATAATAACATCGGGCAGCTGCCAGCCCAGCTGTTCGGCAAGCTCGTAGCCCATAGTCTTTTTGCCCTCCAGGCGATAGGGTTCTTTCAGGGTACTGCAATCGAACCAGCCATATTCGGCGGCACCGGCGCGCACACGCGCACCGCAATCGTTGATCAGGCCATCAACCAGGGTGACGTGTGCGCCGAGCGCGCGGCATTCGGCCTGAAAGGGCTGTGGCACATCGGCGGGCATGAACACATGCGCGGGCAGCCCGGCCAGCGCGGCGTAAGCGCTCAGCGCACCGGCGGCATTGCCCGCGCTGGGGATGGCTAGCTCGCGCGCACCCAGCTCAGCGGCACGGCTTACGGCCACGCCCAGCCCACGCGCTTTGAAGCTGCCGGTGGGGTTGAGCGATTCATCCTTCACATAGGTATTCGGGCAGCCAATCTGCCCACCCAGCCGCGTGGCGTGCACCAGCGGCGTCCAGCCTTCGCCCAGGCTCAGGCGGTGGTCGGGATCGCGCACCGGCAGCACTTCGGCATAGCGCCATAGCGTCGGCGCACGCTCGCGCAATGCGGCAAGTGTCAGGGTAGCAGCCGCCCGCGCCAGATCATAGCGTGCGAGCAGCGGGCGAGCGCAGGCCGGGCATAGGTTCCACAGCTGATCAGCCGGATACACTGCGCCGCACATGCCACATTCCAGGTGCGTCAGGGTAGATTCAATCATTGCAGGCTCATTTCTCCCACCGCCGCATCAATTTGCGCGAGCAGCGCGGCCACAGCCGCGTCGAGCTGGCGGTCGATACCGCGCGCCCACTCACCCAGCGGCAGCTCGGCCTCAATATCGACCTTGCGGCCCTGGCCTTCGAGGTCTTCGCCCTCAAGGGTGGCAACCTTCTGGCGCGGTAGGCGGAAGTTCGTGCCATCGATTAGCTGATATTCGTAGGTGCCGATCACCGCGCCTGCGCTCGGTCGGCCCACTACCTTGCCTAGACCCAGGCGGCGATAGCTTTCGGCCATAATTTCGGCATTCGAGTGCGAACCTTCATTGATAACAAGGATCGTCGGCTTGTTCAGCACCCGGTTGCCACTGGCATAGCCTGCATCGAGCGGTCGCCGGTCGCGGAAGGTTTTAAGCAGCACACTGCGCCGCGCCAGCACATCGAGAATGAAGGTTGAAATGAAGCCACCCGGGTTGAAGCGCAGATCAACGACGACGCCAGACTTACTATGGTTTTCGCTGTCGAGATCGACGAGAAACTGCTGGTAGGAGTCGTAATCCATGCGCCGGATGTGAACGTAGCCCAGCCGCCCGCCGCTGACGCGATCGACGTAGGCTTTATTCGTCAGCACCCAGCTCCGGTAGCGCAGCTGGTCGTAAGGGCCAGCCGGTATCGGGCGCAGCGCTAGCTCGTAGGGCTCGCTGCCGGGGCGCGCCATACGCAACACTACGCGCCGCCCGGCGGTGCGATGCAGCAGCGTATCGATATTTACCCTGGCCGTCATCTCGGTGCCAGTAATCGCCAGCAGCTCGTCGCCAGGGGCGATCGTGCGACCATCAACCGGCAGCGCCGCCGGGCTATCGGGCACTACGGCGGCCACGACCAGCCGCCCGCTCCGCGCCTGCTCGGCGGCATCAAACAGCAAGCCGATATAGCCATCGTGCTCGTCGTAGCCACCACCGCCGCCAATGCCCAGATGCGAAGCGCGCAGCTCACCAACCATCAGACTAATGATCAGGTGCAGATCGCCATA
>JAFEAS010000044.1:0-8146 GCA_018266315.1 Chloroflexi bacterium SZAS-1
GCGCTGGGGTTTGCACCCCAGCCCCCGAATTTGATGCTGCCACATGCTGAACGTCTGGCGCGCATGCCTCCGTCGTTCCGACCGCTGGCAGCTGCCGAGGGAAGGCTGATTTGCGCCAAGCTGGCGCGGTGCGACGCGCCCCACAAAAACTAACTTCCCGGCGTTGCAAGGCCAGCTGCTCGGGCCGCAGGGCCGCCGGAATCACCTGCGTGGTGCTGACCCCTGGCAGCAACTGAGTGAAGCAGCCCGCTATTGCAGCTTGCGGGGCATGACCACGGGCGTTGCAGCTGATACGGGCGTTCTTTACAAAAAGCGTGCTACTCGTCGAGCGGCGGCGCAGGCAGGCGCGGCAGCGTAAGGGTAAAGGTGCTGCCCGCATCGGGGGTGCTGGCAACACTGATCTGCCCGCCCAGCGCTTCGACCAGGCCGTGGGCGATTGCCAGACCCAGGCCCGCGCCGCCGCCAGTGCGTGCGCTATCGCCACGGTAGAAGCGCTCGAAGATGTGTGGGAGCATGTCCGGTGGGATTCCTGCGCCGGTGTCGCGCACATAGAGCGCAACCTGCTGGTCGGTTGTGTTTGCGCCGAGCGTAATCTGGCCGCCGGGCGGGGTGAACTTGCGCGCATTATCGAGCAAAATCACCAGCACCTGTTTGAGCGCATCGCGGTCGCCAAGCGCGGCCAGGTTAGCCGGGGTCGGGATGTACGTTATCGTGCGTTCGGATTCGAGCGTGCGGGCCTGGCGGCATACTTCCTCAAGCAGCTCAGCTACTGGTACTGGGTCGTGGCGCAACGCGCGCCCGGCATCGGCGCGGGCCAGCGCCAGTAGATCGAGCACCAGGCGGCGCATGCGGTCGCTCTCATCCACGGTATCGGCCAGCACGGCGGCGCGGTCGTCATCACTGATTGGTGGGTCGCGCTGCAGCAGCGCCAGGTTGCCCCGAATGGTGGTGAGCGGCGTGCGCAGCTCGTGCGAGGCGTCGGCGACAAAGCGGCGCTGAATCTGGAGCGCCTGCTCGGTCTGATGGTGCGCCGATTGCAGCTCAGTCAGCATGCCATTAAATGTGGTTGCCAGGCGGCCAATCTCATCGGTGGGGCCAGCATATTCCACGCGGCGGCTGAAATCGCGCTCGCGGCCAATCAGCTGGGCGGTTGCAGTAAGCTGGTGAATGGGGCGTAGCGCCGCGCCGGCAAACAGCCAGCCGAGGATAAATGCCAGCAGCGTGCCAACCGCGCCGCCTGCGAGCACAATCGTGCGCAACGTTGCCAGCGCCTGGTCATCTTCGGTGAGCGGGCGCGCCACCTGCACAATGCCCACCAGCTGATCGCCCTGGCGCACCGGCGCGCTGTAGGTCATGAGATGAACATTCGCAAGCTGGCCGGTTTCGACCCAGGGCTGGCCGCCCTGAATGGTGCGCAGCCCGGCATCGCTCAGTGGCAGAATAACCGCATCGAGGTTGGTGCTGCGCTGGGCAACCGTGCCATCGGGGAAGCGGGTTTGCACGAAAATCTCGGGCCGGGCGAAGGGGCGGCGCGGGGTATCAATGCGGCGCGGCTGAAAATCACGCTCGGCACTGAAGCGCCCGGCGGCTTCGGCCAGCCCGGCCCGCGCGCGCGCCTGCGCGCTAGCCGCCTGAATGCCATATAGCGCGCCGCCAAAGCCGAACAGCATCAGCGCCAGCACAGCGCTATACATCAGGGTCAGACGCAGGCGAATCGACATGCAAGCTCTCCGGCGCGCTACGAATCGCGCAGTACGTAGCCAACGCCGCGCACCGTATGAATCAGGCGCGGTTCGCCAGCGGCCTCGGTTTTGGTGCGCACGTAGCCAATATAGACCTCAAGCACGCTGCTATCGCCGGTGAAATCGTGGCCCCACACATCCTGCACAATTTGCTCGCGGCTCAGCACCTGGCGCGGTGTGCGCAGCAAACACGCCAGCAGATCGAACTCTTTCGGGCTGAGGGCAATTGCGCGTGTGCCGCGCCGCACATCGCGCGTCAGCGGGTCGAGCGAAAGGTCGGCATAGTGCAAAGTTTGGTTGGGCCGGGCGTTGCCGCCGCGCCGCAACAGCGCGCGCAGCCGCGCCAGCAGCTCTTCGGGGGCAAACGGCTTGACGAGATAATCGTCGGCGCCACTGTCCAGCCCCACCACGCGATCATCAATCGCATCGCGCGCGGTAAGCATGAGAATCGGCGTTTCATCCAGCGCGCGCAGCTGGCGAGCTACCTCAATGCCCGAAAGCTGTGGCATCATCCAATCGAGCACAATCGCATCGGGATAGTGGGTTTGGGCCAGGGCTAAGGCCGCGCGGCCATCGGTGGCGGTGAGCACGCGGTAGCCTTCGTAGGCCAGGGTGCGGCGCAGCATCTCAATCAGCTTTTGCTCGTCGTCGGCTACTAGAATGGTTGGCATAGCTTGGCCTCCGAGATTATTGCCCACCGACAACCAACCACCGTGCGTGGTCAGTCGTCGATGGTCGGTAAGCACCCCAGCACAGCATGCCGTTTAAGCGAGTGTGTTGGGCAGAAAAACGTTACTGACTCGGTTGCGCGGTGGGCTGGCCCTGCCCCTGCGGACGCCCGCCCCCGAGCTGGCCGATCTGAATGCTCGTTGCGTCGAAGGTATCGCCATTCTGGGTGCCAAACGCCGTAATCTGCTCGCCCTGCTTAATATCGCTCACCTGGCCGTCGGCCAGCTTGCGCACTGTAGTGCTGGCAGCCAGATTGATCGTCATATTCTGGCCGCTACGTGTGGTAATTGTGACGGTATTACCTGAGACACTCGCCACAGTTCCACTGGCCCCGCCGCGCCCGGCGAAGCCGCCATTTTGCCCGCCCTGCCCGGCTTGCCCGGCTTGCCCACCGTTCTGCCCACCGTTCTGCCCGCCGCGCTGACCGAAGAATTGTTGGGCCGCCTGGGCGCGCTGCTGGGTCGCGGTGCGGCTGCCGATGAGTTGCCCACTATAGAAGCCACCGCCAGCCACCAGCAGCAGCGCTACAATCCAGATGATTCGTTCGCGTAGCATAACACAGTTCTCCTATTAATCGTTTTTTGTGTGTAGTGTAGAAATAAGCACCGCTCTGCCGCAGGCTAAACGCGCTAACGGCATAAACCCTACTCATACCGCAGCGCATCGATCGGGTCGAGCCGGGCGGCGCTGCGTGCCGGGGCAATGCCAAAGAACAAGCCAACCAGCATCGAGAAGCTCACCGCCAGCACGGCGGCACTCAGGCTAGGCGCGGCGCGAATTTGCCCGCTCAGGTTCACGCTGAGCGCAATCAGCACGCCCAGTGCCAGGCCGATTAAGCCGCCGATCAGGCTGATGATCAGCGCTTCGAGCATAAACTGGGTGAGAATATCGCTCTCACGCGCGCCGATCGCCTTGCGCAGGCCGATTTCGCGGGTACGTTCGCGCACCGACACCAGCATAATGTTCATAATGCCAATGCCGCCCACCAGCAGCGAGATCGCCGCGATTGCGCCCAGGAACAGCGTGAGCGTCTGCGTGGTTTGCACCACGCTATTGAGAATATCTTGCTGGTTGATCACGCTAAAATCGTCGGCGCTGCCATTGTCGGGCAGATCATGGCGAATGCGCAGGGTCTGATTGATTTCGGCGAGCGTATTGTTGATGCTATTCTGGTCTTTCGCCTGTACCACAATTGTCGACACCAGCGCCGCGCCGCCTTGAATCGCGCGCCCACCGAACAGGCGGCGCTGGGCGGTGCTCAACGGCACAATCAGCCCATCGTCGATCGAGCCGAAGCCGCCGCCGCCCTGTGAGGCCAGTACCCCGGCAACTTTGAAGCTCTGCCGGTTGATGCGCAGCGACTGGCCGACCGCGCCGCCATCCGGGAACAGCGTGGTGGCGATATTTGCGCCGAGCACGGCGACGTTCGCCATACTATTGACCTGATCATCGGTGATGAAATCGCCCTCGGTGAGCGTAAGGTTGTGGACACCGATGTAGGCTGGCTCAGCGCCGACAATTCGGGCATTGGTGTTCAGGCTGCCCGCTACCAGCTGGCCGTTGCCGTTGTATTCGGGTGATACCAGCGCGGCATCGGGCACATTCTGTGTGTCGGCCAGCGCTTTGGCATCGGCGCTGGTGAGCGTTTGCGCGCTGCCGACTCCGCCGCCAACGCCGGGGCCTTGGTTCGCCGCGCCCGAGCGCACCGTGAGCAGGTTCGCGCCATTGGCGGTGATCGATGCGGTGATAGATTCCTGCGAACCGCGCCCGATCGCCATTAATGCCACCACTGCTGCCACGCCAATGATAATACCTAGTGCCGTCAGCAGCGTGCGCAGCTTGTTTGCAGTCAGGCTGCTAATCGCAATCTCGAAGGTTTCGCCCAGGCTAATGCCGCCCGCCTGTAGCTCGGCCACCAGCGCGGGGTTGACTTCGGTGCTATACTCGCGCGCGCTGGTTGGTAGCGTGGGCGCTTCGGTTGTTGGTGTGAGCGTGCTCATACGCTTCTCCGCTTGGCTAGGGGTGGCCTGCGGCGCAACACCGAGAGGCGCGGGCGTACCGCCACGCTGGTGGCCGGTAACCCGCCGTGGGTATCGCTGTCGAGCAGGCCATCGCGCACGGTCAGCACGCGCTGGGCGTGGGCCGCAATATCCGGCTCGTGGGTTACGAGCACAATCGTTATACCCTGCCGGTTCAGCTGTTCAAACAGTGCCAGAATTTCGCTGCTCGCGTGCGAATCGAGGTTGCCGGTTGGCTCGTCGGCCAGCAGCAGGGCCGGGCGTGTGACGAGCGCGCGGGCAATTGCCACACGCTGCTGCTGCCCGCCCGAAAGCTCTTTGGGCCGGTGATGCAGCCGATCGCCCAGTCCCACCAGCTCAAGCATTTCTTTGGCGCGCGCCATCCGCTCGCTGGCGGGTACGCCGCCCAGGTATACCAGCGGCAGCGCTACATTCTCCTGGGCATTTTGGCGCGGCAGCAGGTTGAACTGCTGGAACACGAAGCCGATCTTGCGATTACGCACCGCCGCCAGCAAATTACGTTCAATCTGCTCAACCGGCAGCCCATCGAGGAAGTACTGACCGGCGCTGGGCGTGTCGAGGCAGCCGAGCAGGTTCATCAGCGTGCTTTTGCCCGAGCCGGATGGCCCCATAATCGCCACAAACTCGCCGCGCGCAATGCCAAAGCTTACGCCGCGCAGTGCAGGCACCTCGATATCGCCCATATGGTAGGTTTTGCGCAAATCACGTACCTGAATAATGGCATCCATAGTGGTCTCCCATAGCGATGTGCGAACGAAAACGTCTGCGTAGTTCGCTATCGTCCACCGCCACCGCCGCCGAACGGCAGGCGCAGCCCACCGCCAGGAGTGTTATTGCGCTGGTTGTTCTGTGTGCTGCTCGCTGTGGTGGCGCTAGTAATCGCCAGCACATCGCCGGGCTGGAGGCATTGCGCGCCGGTCTGAACGCAGCCCGTGATCACCGTTTGCCCATTGCTGGTCACGCCGGTTTCAACCGCTACGCTCACCGGGGTGCGCGCACTGCCATACAGCACGGTTATGGTACGTACACTACCGCTGGTTTGCACCGCGCGGCTGGGTACCAGCAGCGCGCTACTGATCTGCTGCACCTGAATATCGGCGGTCGCGCTCATCCCGACTTTCACCGGCGCGCGGCCCGGGTCGAATTCGACTTGCACCGGGTAGGTAACGACATTCTGTGAAACGGTGGCGGCTGGCGCAACGGTCGCCACCTTACCGTTTAGCGTTACGTCGGGCAGCGCATCGAAGGTGAGCACGACGGGCTGGCCGGGCTGCACTTTGGCGGCGTCGGTTTCGCTCAGGCTCAGATCGATATGCAGCTTCGAGCGATCGACCACCGAGATGGCGGCGGTGCTGGCGCTGATGGGCGTGCCTGGCTGGGCATTCACGGCTGACACTACACCGTCAAATGGCGCGACTAGCGTGGCCTGCGCCAGGCTGCGCTCGGCAGTGTCGGCGGCGACCTGGGCCTGTAGCACGCTCGCTTCGGCAGTTGCCAGATCGACATCGGTGGGCGGCGCGCTGAGCTTATCGAGGTTAGCCTGGGCCTGCGTCACACCGGCTTGCGCCTGGGCAATATCGGCGGCAGTGCCGCCCTGGCGCAATTTGGTCAGGTTGGCCTGGGCCTGCACCACCGATGCCTGTGCCTGGGTCAGGTCGCTGGCAGTGGGGTTCTTGAGTGCATCGAGCTGTTGCTGGGCATCGCTCACGGCGGCCTCGGCCTGGGTCACGTCGCTCACTTCCTTCTGGCGTGCCGCGTCGAAGGCTACCTGGGCCTGGGTTACTGCGTTCTGGGCATTATCGAGCGCGGCCTGGGCCTGCACATAGGCGTCGTAATACTGGCGCTGCTGGGCATCGTTCAGCGTATTCGGCACCGATTTGCCCTGCGCATTTGATTTGGTTGGCTGCACCGGGTCGGTGCCAGTTTGCTGGACATGCTGCCAGTTTTGGAGCGCAATCGAATATTTCGATTGGGCCTGGGTCAGCGCGTTTGCCGCATTCTGTAGCTGTAGCTGGGCATTGGTTTTGGCCTGCGAGGCGCTATTGCGCGTGCTTTCCAGCGAAGTCTGGGCCTGCACTACTTTCGATTGCGCCGCGCTTAGGTTAGTAGCCGAAGGGTTCTTCAGCGCATCGAGCTTGGCCTGCGCGGCATCGAGCTGCGCCTGGGCGCTCTGGATATCGGCTTTTGTGGCGCTGCCGGTGCGCGTTTTGTCGAGCTGGGCCTTGGCGCTGGTGAGTGAGGCTTGTGCGCTGGCAATATCTTGCGGTGTTGCGGTACCGCTTTTGGTCTGGCTGAACTTTGCTTCCGCTGCCTTCAGGTTGGCCTGGGCCTGCTGAAGCTGAAGCTGAAGCTCACTCGCATCGATCTGGGCGAGCGTTTGCCCGGCGTGCACCTGGTCGCCAACCTTCACTGCTACCGAGGTGACCGTGCCAGCCTGCTGAAATGGCAAATCGACCGAGCGCGCCGCTGCGATCGAGCCGCTACCGCTGATATTGATCGTCAGATCGCCCTGGCCGACGGTTGCTGTCGTTGTAGTGGCAACCGGAGCCATCTGGCCGGGTAGCCACCAGAACAACAAGCCAGCGCCGATGGTTAATACCACTGGCAGAGCCAGCCAGCGCCGATCGGCTTGTTCTGGCTGGCCTGCTGCTGATGTTCGCATCCGTGGGAATGGGACACTGATGCGCATAGCGAATATTCCTTTCCTTATACAGCAGAGCTACCGCTGTCGCTCACGGCCTACCGGGTTGTGAGCGGTTGAGATGCTTCAGCCATTGCAGCTGACTGCCGCCGTGGGATGAGCATGCGGTAGGCGCATAGACCGAGCACGGTCGTTGCCATCCCCCAATATATGTCGCGCGCCCATACGGTGGTGCTGTCGCTGCCGCTAAACAAGCTATGGGCCAGCGCCATGAGAAATGCGCCAAAGCTAAGGTAGTGCAGCACACGCCAGGTGCGGTAGCCGATCCAGCGGCGCACATAAAAGCTGAGTGTGACCAGCAGCGTGGCATACAGGCCGATTTGCCCAATGCCGACCCAGAAGGGTTGGTAGTTCGTGCTAGTGAATGGTACCAACACTTGCGTTAAAGTGAACGTCGTGTACTGCGCGCCTAATAGCAGCAGCGCATGGACGGCGCTGAAGCCCAGCCCGAGCAGGCTAGTGTATTCGTGCAGATCATTGAGTGTTGGGCCGCCAGGCCATGCCTGTGCCAGCTTATTGGTAATCGCCAGCCCCAGCACCATCGAGAGCCATAGCAGTACCAGCGCCACGAATGAACTCGAACGCGAGGCATACCAGTACATCTTATGGTCGGGGCTAGCAATAGAAGTAATCAAGGCGCTCAGCCAGTCGGGGCGCACAATTGCCGTAACAATTGCACCACATACCAGCAGCGCGAACATGAGAATGAATGTGATATAGGGTGCGGCGCTAAGTGCCAGATCTTCGATCTCATCGAGCGCTGATCGCTTTGGCGCTGATGCGAGCTGTGTATCCTGGTAAAGCGCAGGTTGCCGGGTTTGACGCTCAGTTGGTGGCAGTGCCATAGTCTTCCTCACGTATCAGTGCGACGAGCGGGTGCGGAAACGCGGCTGCTGCTGAAACTGCGGCTGGGTTTGCTGAAATTGCGGTTGCTG
>JAFEAS010000044.1:8238-10554 GCA_018266315.1 Chloroflexi bacterium SZAS-1
TTGGGGCTGCGCCGGGAAGTTTTGCGATGGGTCGGTTTGGTTACCAAACCCGGGCTGGTAGCCCTGATCGTGGTGATGCCGCCCGAAGAACTGGCCGTTTGCTGGCGCTTGCTGGCTCAGCGGTGCCTGCGCCGACTGCCCTTCGGCCAGCGCGGTGCTTGTGCCATTATTGGCGCTATGGTCGAACGCGCCAATGGCAGCCCAACCGCCAACGGTTGCGGCCAGTGAGAGTGACGTGATAACGATTTTGGTGCTGGCAACGCCGGCAGTGCGGCGGCGAAGTGCGCGTGATGGTGCCATGAGATTCCCTTCTTCGTTGTCAGTATTTTTATGTATACGCTATCGCACCACAGCGGTGCGTTGCTGTGCCCAGGTAGCTGCGGGCAGTGTTAACAATACTGGGCGAAGCTAAGAAAACCCCAAGAGAACCCTGAGAGAATACTAAATTGCGCGTAAGATTTGGGTAAGTTTTGGGGAATAATGCCAAATTCGGGAGAGCAGGTACCCAATGGTGGGGGCTGGGGCGGCAAGCCGCCCCCAGAATTTCCCTTTGTGGTGCGCGGCACGGCAAAGTCGCGCACCACAAACAAAATAGGACTTTCGCTTACTCAAGCAAATTCTTCTCTTTCTTGGTGATGTTGTGCGCCGCGCACAATATCACCAAGAACAAAGAAAAAGTACCTTGTTGCCGCAGGCAAATAAACAAGTAAGCGAAAGTTCTAAATAAGTAATCAAGCGAAGCCGGTATAACACCAAATTCGCCAGTAGTATTACGCGCGGCGTTTGGCTTTGTAGTGCGTCAGGCATGGTGCATGCTATACACATATTCAATCGGATTTGGTATAAGTGGGGAAATGAATAGCTGAGGTAGGTGGGGCTGAGTGCCAGGAGCGACGCGGCCAAGCGTTGTAGCCTTTGGCACAGCGCTATAGTGCGTAATTTGGGTGATTGATTGTGCGAGCGGGCTTCTGCGCAAATGATAGAAGCCCGCTCGCAGCGTACCCTTGGGGCGCTATTACGCCGTATATGGCGCGAACAGGTGAGCAAAGAGCCGCTCGAATTGCGGCGACTCGCCATCGATTTCGTCGTAGAGCTCAACCACGCGCGCGGCCTGGTCGCGCCGCCGCCACATTGCCTGGGCAAACGTGTCGTCGGCAATGACACCCTCGGCGCGCAAGAAGGTATAAAACTGCTTGAACGAGGTACACATATCGCGGGCCGAGCGCGCCGAATTGTTCAGAACTTTGCGTGGGTAGTAGAAGAACAGGCACTCATCGAGCGTCGCATAATCGCCTTCATTCAGCGAGCGGCTATAGTAGCTTGAAAGGAAATCGGCGTAAATCCACAAGTCGCCAGTGCGGCTGGCCGCCGTGGTTTCGCTCTTCCCCTGCTCAAGCTGCGCCAGGTAGAAGCGCTCCATCAGCGCATTGCTGCGCTCAGCTGCCTCGTTAGTCGCTTCTTCATCCTCGCCCTCATCCTCATCATCAGGGTTCATCCAGTCGTCGCCGGTATTATCATCTTCCCAGCGCTCGCTCCCGTCCAACGCCAACAGCTCGCTGGTGCTGTATCCGCTCTCAGCGCTGTCGGGAAGATCGGGGTCGTAGGTCAGGTCATGACCGTTGGAGGTTGGAGTTAGCTCGGGCGTCAGCTCGGCGAATAGCTCGGGGGCGCGGCCCAGCAGCGTATTCAGGTGTTTAGTGAGGATGCTTTGCACTTGGTCGGGTGTTTCTGCATCATTCAGCGCGGCCATCTCCGCCGGGCTGAGCGATGCCATAAGCTTCTTGGTCGCTTCGACCAGCGCCGGGTTATCGAGCATGAACTGCTGCATATCTTCAATGTCCTCGATTTCGAAGAGCGCATCGGCACCCTCCAGCTCGGGCAGCAGCTCCATATCGTTGAGCTCGTCGTCGTCGTCGGCATCTAATTCAATCGCCGCGAAGTCGCCACGCGCGACCCGCTGTTCAATTTCCTCGCTATGGTCAAGCAGGGTGTTCACTGCTTCGGGTTGGATGACGTGCGACGTACCGGCGCGAATGTCAAAGACGATCTGGCCGGTTGAGGCGCGCGGGGCAATTCCATCCCATACGCCGCGCTCGGCCGCCTCGCATCGGCTGGCGCGCAGCTCGGCCTGAAACGCCGCGATCGCGTCAAGCAGCTCCTGGTCGGCTTGCTCCCACACCTCCTCCACTTCGCTTTCACCTAAGAAATCGAGTGGACGGCGGAAACTGCGATCTGCAATATACATATCATCGAGCAAGCGCAGCCGCCGATCGCCCGCAACCAGGGTTTGCCATGGGCGGCCCGGGTAGCGAGTGC
>JAFEAS010000045.1 GCA_018266315.1 Chloroflexi bacterium SZAS-1
AACGAAGAGAATGGCGGTGGCTCGCTGACCGCACTACCAGTGATTGAGACGCAGGCGAACGACGTGTCGGCCTATATTCCAACGAATGTGATTTCGATTACCGACGGTCAGATTTTCCTTGAAGGCGACCTGTTCAACGCCGGTATTCGCCCGGCGCTTAACGTCGGTATTTCGGTGTCGCGCGTGGGCGGCTCGGCACAAACCCGCGCGATGCGGTCGGTGTCGGATAAGCTGAAGATCGACATGGCGCAGTTCCGCGACCTGGCGGCCTTTGCGCAGTTCGCATCCGACCTCGATGCAGCTACGAAGGCACAGATCGATCGCGGCCAGCGCCTGCAAGAGGTGCTGAAGCAGCCGCAATACCAGCCGCTGCCACTCGAAGATCAGGTGGCGGTGCTATATGCGGCCAACAACGGCTACCTCGACGACGTGCCGGTGACGCAGGTGACGCAGTGGAAGAGCGATTTCTTGCAGTTCCTGCATACTGCGCACGCCGACCTGGGCCGCGCGATTTTCGATAATCGGCTGGATCGCAAGTTCCCGTCCGACGCGGTTCGCAACCAGCTTGAGTCGGTGCTGAAAGAGTTCAAGCAGACGAGCAATTACGCTGAGTAAGAGCCAAGGGCCAAGAACCAAGAACTGATCTAGTGTCGGCTCTTGGTTCTCGGTTCTTGGTTCTACCGAGAGGTAGAGAGTGCCAAGCACACGAGAAATTCGCCGTCGTATTCGCTCGGTCAAGAACATGACCCAGATTACGCGCGCGATGGAGATGGTTTCGGCCTCGAAGATGCGGCGCGCCCAGCGCAACGTGCTGGCAACACGCCCCTATGCCGACCGGCTCTACGACGTAATGGGCGAGCTGACATCGCGCGCAGTTGGCGGGCGTAAGGGCACGCTACTTGAGGTACACCCGACTGTGAAGTCGGTGGCTGTCATTCTGGTAACGCCCGACAAGGGCCTGACTGGCGCGATGATTACCAACGTACTGCGGCGGGTCGGGCGCTTTGTGCTCGATGAGCGCGAGCGTGGCCGCCAAGTCGATGTTCTGGCGGTGGGTAAGAAGGGGCGCGATTTCCTGGTGCGCACCGGCCAGAACCTGGTGGCTGAGGTGACGAAACTGGGCGACTACCCGAAGTTGGTTGATACCTTGGGCATTTCGACGACGGTAATTAGCGGGTTTCGTGAGGGCCGCTACGACGAAGTGTATGTCGTGTACAGCGAGTTCGTCAATACGCTAGTGCAGCGGCCTTCGGTGAAGCGCCTGCTGCCGGTTGAACCACCGAACGAGGCAGCTGAAAAACAGGTAGATTATACCTACGAGCCAAGCCAGGAAGAGGTAATGGACGAATTGCTGCCGCGCTTCGTTGAAGTACAGCTGTACCAGGCCATTCTCGAATCGATTGCTAGCGAGCACAGCGCGCGTATGGTAGCGATGCGCAACGCCACTGACAACGCCAAAGAGCTTACCCGCGATCTGACGCTCACCTACAACAAAACGCGCCAGGCGAACATTACGAAAGAGGTATCCGAAATTGCTTCGGGTGCCGCAGCCCTTGCAGAATAGTTTCACAATTGACGATTTGCGATTTGCGATTTTCCATGACAACAACGTAAATCGTAATTCTGAAATCGTAAACCGTACATCGTAAATGGAGGCCGAAATGGCTGGAGCGACCGGAACCGTAACCGATATCATTGGGGTTGTGCTCAACGCCAAATTCCCTGATAACTCAACCCCTGAGATTTATAACGCAATTGAAATTCCCATCGATGATCATGGCGGGCGTTTGGTGGCTGAGGTACAGCAGCACCTGGGCAACGGCCTGGTGAAAGCGGTGGCGATGAGCACCACCGAGGGTTTGCGGCGCGGCCTGCCTGCCCGCGATACCGGCGCGCCGATTGCGGTGCCGGTTGGGCCGGCCACGTTGGGGCGCGTGTTTAATGTGCTGGGCGACCCGATCGACACGACCGAGCCGGTCGCCACGACCGAGCGCCGCCCAATCCATCAGCCTGCGCCATCGTTCGATGAGCAATCGACCAGCGCGCAGATCTTCGAGACTGGCATCAAGGTCATCGACCTGATTGCTCCGTTTACGCGCGGCGGTAAGACCGGAATCTTCGGCGGCGCGGGCGTGGGCAAAACCGTGGTGATTCAGGAGCTGATTGCGAACATTGCGAAAGAGCAATCGGGCTACTCGGTGTTTGCTGGTGTGGGCGAGCGCTCACGCGAAGGCAACGACCTGATTCACGAAATGAAAGATGCCCGCATCGATGACCAGACCACCGTGTTCGATAAGACGGTGATGGTGTTCGGCCAGATGAACGAGCCGCCGGGCGCGCGCCTGCGCGTGGCGCTGACGGGCCTGACCATGGCCGAATATTTCCGCGACGAAGGCCGCGACATTCTGCTGTTCATCGACAACATCTTCCGCTTTGTGCAGGCGGGTTCAGAAGTGTCGGCACTGCTTGGGCGTATGCCTTCGCAGGTAGGCTACCAGCCAACGCTCGGCACCGAGATGGGTGAGCTACAAGAGCGCATTACTTCAACCAAAAAGGGCTCGATTACCTCGATGCAGGCCGTGTATGTGCCCGCCGACGACTATACCGACCCGGCACCGGCCACGACCTTCGCGCACCTCGATGCAACGATCTCGCTTGAGCGCTCGATTGCGGCCAAGGGCATCTACCCGGCGGTCGATCCGCTGGCTTCAACCAGCCGTATTCTCGACCCGAATATTGTGGGCGAAGAGCACTACCGCATTGCGCGTGAAGTGCAGCGTGTGTTGCAGCGCTACAAAGACCTGCAAGACATCATCGCGATTCTTGGTGTGGAAGAGCTGAGCGACGACGATAAACTGACGGTGGCGCGCGCCCGCAAGATCGAGCGTTTCTTCAGCCAGCCGTTCACCGTGGCGCAGCAGTTTACCGGGCGCCAGGGCAAGTATGTGCCAATCGGCGAGACGGTGAAGAGCTTTGCCCGGCTGCTGGCTGGCGAGGCCGACCACATCCCTGAGCAGTACTTCCTGCTGCAGGGCACGCTCGACGACGTGATGGCTGCCTACGAGGCAGCGCGCAAGTAACCTGAATTTACGCGTGTCGATGTACGATGTACGATGGGATATATCAGCTCTCGATCGTACATCGTACATCGTACATCGTAAATTGCAAGGAATCAACTATGCCAATTCACCTAGAAATTGTTACCGCCGAGCGCGTGGTGTTATCGGATGAAGTCGATCAGATCAATGCGCCGACGAAAGATGGCCGCGTAGGTATTCTGCCGCGCCACGCGCCGCTGCTTACGATCCTCGATACAGGCGAGCTCGACATCGTTAAAGATGGGCAAAGCACGCCGTTTGCAATATCGGGCGGCTTTATGGAAGTGCTGCCTACGCGCGTGACCATCCTGGCCGATACCGCTGAGCGTGCCGATGAGATCGACGAGGCGCGTGCCGAGGCAGCCCGCCGCAGCGCGGAAGATCGCATTGCCCAACGGCAGAGCGACCAGGAGATCGCGCTGGCTGAGGCTGAGCTGCGCCGGGCACTCATCCGCCTGAAAGTTGCCCAGCTCAAGCGCAACCGTAAGTAGTGCTGCTGGCCCGAAATCGAGCGCACGGTATACGTGCAGGGGCGGCCTGGCTGCCTCTGCATTTTTTCTTGCCCTGCCCGCCGCAATGCAAACGGTAGAATGCGGTACAATGCAGCCTGACATAGAACTAAGTGCTGCACTTCGGAGATGGTATGCGGAAAATTGGTATCGACCTGGGCACCGCGAACGTCCTGGTGTATGTAAAGGGTCGCGGAATTGTACTTTCAGAGCCATCGGTGGTGGCGCTTTCAACCAAAGATAACCGTGTGAAAGCGGTGGGCGCAGATGCGCTGGCGATGCTTGGGCGCGAGCCTGAGAGCATCGAGGTGGTGCGCCCGATGCGTAATGGCGTGATCGCCGATTACGATATCACCGAGGCCATGCTGAAATATTTCATCAAGAAATCGGGCAGCCCTTTAAATTTGAGCAAGCCCGAGGTAATGATATGTATCCCGGCTGGTGTGACGACGGTAGAGATGCGCGCCGTGAAAGAAGCCGCGCTATCGGCAGGCGCGCGCCGGGCTTACCTGATTCGCGAGCCGCTGGCCGCCGCGATTGGCGCGAATATTCCTGTGGCGCAGCCTTCGGGGAACCTGATTATTGATATTGGCGGCGGTACCACCGAGGTGGCGGTCATTTCGCTGAATGATATTGTGGTGAGTACTTCGGTGCGCGTCGGCGGCAATCGTTTCGATGAGTCAATCGCTGCGTATGTGAAGCGCAAATACAATGTGCTGGTTGGCGAACGCACGGCTGAGAGCGCCAAGATCGAAATTGGTGCGGCGCTGCCGCTGCCCCGCCCGCTCTCGATGCAAATTCGCGGGCGCGACCAGGTTGCCGGGCTGCCGCGCACAATCGAAATTAACTCGAACGAGATTACCGAAGCGATTCAGGAGCCGCTGGAAGCCGTGGTGAATGCGGTGCGTGCGGTACTGGCCGAAACCCCGCCCGAGCTATCCTCCGATATTATCGACAAGGGCATGATCATGACCGGCGGCGGCTCGATGCTGCGCCGGATTAATGAACTGCTTACCGAAGTAACCGGCGTGCCCTGCTATGTCGCTGATCAGCCCGCGAACTGTGTGGCGATTGGTACTGGCCTTGCGCTCGAACATATTGATATTCTGTACGATAGCCTGAGCGGCGACGATCTGAACTAAGCGACGATTGACGATCGGCGCTGTACCGAAGCACAGCCGCCGATCGCAGAGGTATATGAAACAAAAATTAAACCCACCCCCAACCGGCCTAGTGCTCGAAATTGGCTCGGGCGACAACCCCAACCCCCGCTCGAACGTCCTGGTTGATCGCTTCCTTGGCTCCGATAACCGCGAGCGCGGCGGCGATCTGGTGGTTGACCGGCCATTTGTAGTGGCCGATGCACATTATCTCCCATTCAAGCCAGGGGCGTTTGCCTACACCATATGCTCGCATATTCTTGAGCATATGGATGACCCGCAGCAATTTGCGCGCGAGCTGATGCGGGTAAGCACGGCGGGATACATCCAAAGCCCATCCGAAATTGCCGAGCGGCTGTTCCACTGGTCGTTTCATCGCTGGTATGTGAACCTGGTGGGCGATACGCTGGTGTTGCATCCGAAAGAGCCAGCTGAGCCAATGGGCGAACTGTTCGATTACCTCTACGAATATAACCCGGCCTACTATTTCTTTCAGCGCAGCATGCCCGATCTGTTCTGGGTCGAGCGCGAGTGGCATGGCGATGATTTGCAGGTTGAGGTGCGCGATAGCTCGCCACTGCCCTTGAAAGATCCAACCGCATTGCGCGCACTCGCAGCGCCCCGGCTACGTATTCCCCAGCTAGTAGGGTTGTTTTTCAGTACCCTGCTGGCTCGGCTGGTACGCGCCGATACACGCAAGCGCCTT
>JAFEAS010000046.1:0-4340 GCA_018266315.1 Chloroflexi bacterium SZAS-1
AGAGGAATCTATGCCATCGAATGCTACGAAACAAAACCGTGGTGGCG
Source organism: Chloroflexi bacterium SZAS-1 (assembly GCA_018266315.1). Classification (GTDB taxonomy): domain Bacteria; phylum Chloroflexota; class Chloroflexia; order Chloroflexales; family Roseiflexaceae; genus Kouleothrix. The sequence goes on from JAFEAS010000046.1 coordinate 48, forward strand.
TGTGGGTAGCGGGTCAGTTTGCGCTGCTTGCGGCCATTCTACTGGCACCGCGCCGCCTGCCCGGTGTACCCGAGTGGCCCGAGCCGGTGCGCTCGCCGCTGGGTGTGGTGGGTTTGCTGCTAAGCCTTGCTGGTGGGGCTATGGCAGCTTCTGGCGCAAAGGCGTTGGGGCATAATCTCACGCCATTCCCGCGCCCAATCGCCGATGGCGATCTGGTGCAGGATGGCATCTATGGGGTGGTGCGTCACCCGATCTACAGCGGCATTTTGCTTGGCGCATTCGGCTGGTCGCTGCTACGGGCAAGCACGCCATCGTTATTGCTGGGCGGCCTGCTAGCGCTGTTCTTCGACCGTAAGGCGCGCCGCGAAGAGCAATGGCTGCGCGAGCAATACCCTGGGTACGATGACTATACCGAACGCGTGCGCCGCCGGGTGTGGTAGGGCGAGAACCGAGAACCCAAATTCTTTGAAGAAAATGCCACCAATACACCAAGGCACCAGGAGTTGCCTGAAGCTTTGTGATGAGCGCTTCAAACCCTGATGCCTTGGCGTCCTGGTGGTTTTGGCAACTTTTCCAAATAGGACTTTCGCTTAGCGGTTTATGTCCCTGCGGCAGCAAGGTACTTTTTTATTCTTGGTGATGTTTTGCGCGAGGAAGCGAAAGTTCTACCAAAAATTGCTTAGCGCTTTGCTAGCATGCGCCGCGCTAATGCCAATGCTTCTTCGTGGGTGGTGATTGCGCCATCGGCCTGGGCTTCCCCGATCGCTGCCAGCAGTGCGCCAATCTGTGGGCCGGGGGCTAAGCCCAGCTCGCGCATCAGGTCGTTCCCGTTTGCCAGCGGCGGCGTAACCGCAAGCGGCTCGCCCCAGATGGTATCGAGCATGGCGTCGATCCAGCGCGCCTGAGCGATCCAGCTGCGCACATTCAGCAGCGGCCCGCGCGTAGCCATATGGTCGGCCAGCAAGTGTAGCAGCACATCTGGCCCGGCGTCGTCGGTGGCAGTAAAGAAGCGTTGCACAGCGCGCATCGTTATTTCGGGCAGAATCGCCAGCTGGCCGGGCCGCATATGTTCGCGCACAATCAGGCGGATATAGCGCGTTTCTTCGGTGTTGAAGCCCAGCCGCTGTGCTATTGCTGCCGCTACCTCGCCGCCAATCGTCTGGTGCTCGTGAAAGCTTACCGTGCCGTCGGGGTTGCGGCGCAGGGTTTGCGGCTTGGCAATATCGTGCAGCAGCGCAGCAAATTTGAACAGCGCCGCGCGCGGGTAGCGTCCCACATTTCCGGCGAAGTGCTCGGCAAGCTGCGGCTGGTACGTGCTACGGTAGGCCAGGCTGGGGTTAGCACGAATGCCTTCTGGCAACATCGGCGCGACCTCACCAGCAATCTGCGCGAGCAGCCAGGCCAGCGCCGACACGGTTTCAAACATGTGTTGCAGCACCGGTAGGAAGTGAATATGTGGCTGGTCGGTGCTGCGCGCTGGCTCTAGCTCGGGAATGATGCGCGTGAGTAGACCGGCTGCGTCGAGCGCGCGTATCTGCGCGGCGGCGTCCGGGCGGTCCAGCAGCGCTACGAGCTGCTGGCGAAGTGTGTCGGTGTCGCCATGCGTGTACGCAGCGGCAATCGCGCTCATCGGCGCGGGCGGTAAGTTCGTCATTTGGGTATGATAGCATGGCTGCGCGGTTTACGTGGCTACGCGCTTGGCCATCAAAATATCGGGTTTGCCCCAGCCGTTGGCATCAGGTACCACGCCGGTGATGACGAAGCCGCAGCGCTGGTAGAACTCGTAGGGGTGGCCGCGCAGGTTACGAATGCGCGCGATATGCTCCCACACATTGGGGTACAGGTCGATGCCGCCCAGGCTGGTCATGGCGTCTTCGTCATCGGTGCCGAGCGTGAGGGTCAGGCCGCCGCGCTGGCGCACCTGCACTTCCAAGTCGGCTACCAGCGCCCGCCCGATGCCGCGCCGCTGCTGGTTGGGTTGCACCGCCAGCGGGTGTAGCTCCCATACCAGGCCGTCGTACCCGCTAATGCCGCCGATCCAGCCCAGCACCGCGCCATTCTCGCTCAGCGCCACGCGGCTGATGCGCCCAGCCGCAAATGATGCGTGTACTTCGGCCCGGGCTTCTTCGCGCATGGGCCAGGCATTGGGCCAATGTTCCGCGAAGGCGGCGACGAGCAGCACGACCACCTGTTCGATCTGGGTGGTATGCTCGGGTGTGAGGTCGGTAATGTGCAAAGGTTGCTCCTCGTTGGTTGATCAGGGCGCAATGGGCTAGCTCTTATCTTTTCCTACCTTATTTCGCCTGCCAGCAACCGCCAGACACGCAGCACCTCGGCAACGCCCCAGGCCTGGGCTACTGCGCCGCGCGGCAGATGCGGTGGATCGCCCTCAAAAATCTCTGAAATGCTGCCCAGGCAGGCATCGCGCAGATGATGCTCGAACGGGCGCAGGAATGCCAGTGCCGCCGCTGCATCACCATAAACGCGGAAGTGCGCCTCGGCAAACGCGCCGATTGGCCAGCTCCAGACTGGCCCCTGATGGTACACGCTATCGCGCTGCCGGGGCGTGCCGATGTAGGTACCGCAGTACGCCGGGTCGGCGGGGTCGAGCGAGCGCAGGCCGTAGCTGGTAAGCAGGGCGCGTGCGGTTGAATCGACTACCCGGCGCGCGGTGTCGCCCGCAATAATCGGGTGATGCAGCGACACCGCGAAGATCTGGTTGGGCCGCAGCGTCCAGTCGTCGCCGCTGGGTGTATCAACTACGTCGGCCAGGTGCGGTTGCGTAGCGCACACAAAGCGCCGCATGAACGAGGTTTGTGCCTGTTCGGCTAGTGCCGTATAACGTGCGGCTGCCGCATCGCCGCGCGCCGCCAGCCAGCTTGCCAGCGTGCGCAGCAGGTTGTACCACAGCGCGTTGATCTCCACCGGCTTGCCGATACGCGGCGTCACTACCCACTCGCCGATCTTGGCATCCATCCATGTGAGCTGCACGCCTGGCTCGCCCGCGTAGAGCAAGCCATCGTCCGGGTCGGCATGAATATGGTAGCGCGTGCCCGCGATGTGCCGCTCGGCGATAGCGCGCACGGTGGGCAGCAGCTCATCTACCAGCGCGGCGTCGCCGCTGGCTTGTGCGTAGGCGCGTATCGCCTCGACATACCACAAGGTTGCGTCGACGGTGTTGTAGCCAGGAATCACGCCTGCGCTATCGGGGAAGTTGTTCGGCAGCAGGCCATCGGCCACGTAGCGCGCAAAGGTGCGCAGAATCCCCGCCGCCTCGGTGGGCCTGCCCGTGTCCAGGGTTAAACCCGGCAGTGCGATCATGGTGTCGCGGCCCCAATCGTTGAACCAGTGGTAGCCTGCTATTACGGTTTTTCCGGTTGGCTGGGCGGGCGGCGCGCTAGGCTCTGGCGCATCTGGCTCACTACGGTGGACAATGAACTGGTCGGCGGCCAGCACTAGCTGCTGCACCACCGGGGCGCTGGCTTCGGCCTGGGCCTGGCGTAGCAGGCGGTGCTGGCGGGCCTGCGCCGTAGCCAGGGCGCGTTCAGCATCCAGGTCGGGCTGGTCTTCCGCCGAGCACACTAGCGTCCAGGTTTCGCCGGGCTGTAATGTGGCGTGGAAGGTGCCGGGCGCGAACAGGTCGGATGTGGTGTCGTCGAAGCCGCGCTCGTGCTCGATGCGGTGGAAAAAGTGCTCGAACCAATCGTTCTGTGGTGTGAAGCTGCCGCCGCTGGCTACGATGTGCAGCGGGCGCGCGCCCGCGAATGCGCGGAGTGTTGTTCCCTGGGCATGCGTCTGCGCCTGGAATTCGTAGCTGTCGCGCGTGGCGAGCGTATGGAAATCGCGGTAGGTCACCAGCGGCGTAATCGCTAGCGCAAGCGGCGCGCTGGCGCGTACCAGCCGGTAGCGCATATAGGTGGTGTTTGCGCCATACGGCATCCACACACGCTTTTCCAGTAGCGCATCGGCCAGCGCGTAGTGCCACACCGGCAGCGCGCCCTCAAGTGCAAACGCTTCGCAATGCACAAAGCCCTGCTGGTCGATCGTGCCGTCGGCGTACTCGAAGGCGAACAGCGGGTAGCGCGCGCCGCCATACTCGGCCCACGCGACTGCTGCGCCCACCAGCACCGTGCGCTCGACCGGTGGTGCGAGCGCCGCCACTAGCAGGCCATGGTAGCGGCGCGTATTTGGCCCGGCCAGCGTGCCCGCCGCATAGCCGCCTAACCCGTTCGTTACCAACCACTCACGGCGTAGCCCCGCCTCCAGGTCGCCGCATACCTCGCGGCCAAAGCT
>JAFEAS010000046.1:4459-8713 GCA_018266315.1 Chloroflexi bacterium SZAS-1
CATGCCTTTTGCTAGTTTGGTTACATTACTGAGAAGCCTGAAAATCGCATTTCGGGCGAGCCCGCGCTGCCAAGCGCGGGTGATTCTTGGTAAAATATATGAGTCATCAAGGAGCAATGAACTATGTCGACTATCAATTTTGAAGCCAAACTGTTTACAATCAACTCATGGGTCATTCTCAGACTACCTGAGGATGCTTCGGCACAGCTTCCCTCAAGAGGGATGATCATGGTCGTAGGGACGCTCAATGGCGTTCCTTTTAAGGCCCTGCTCGAACCGGATGGACGATATGGCCGAGATAAAAAACCGAGCCACTGGTTTAGCCCTGGCCAAGAGTTACGTGACGCTGCTTCCGCAAAGGCAGGCGACACGGTACACGTTTCGCTTGAATCAACCAAAGAATGGATTGAGCCGGAAGTTCCTGAAGATTTAAAAAAGGCTTTGGCAACTTCCCCCAAAGCTGCGGTGGTATGGGATGAGATTACCCCACTTGCCCGTTGGGATTGGATTCGCTGGATACGCGCGGTTAAAACAGCGGAGACGCGCCAAAAGCATATCGACGTTGCGCTCGATAAGCTCAACAAAGGGATGAAACGCCCCTGCTGTTTTAATCGTAATCTCTGTAGTGAACCCGAGGTATCGCATAATTGGGTACTGCTTGATCCAAAGCAAGTGGCGGAGTAGCTGCAATTCGTTAGGAAATTGTTCGTTTAGCGTAGTTTTTGCACTCTGAAGCCGCCTCACAAGGGCGGCGTTTGCAACTCCACGCATCAGGTGCCCGGCGCGCTCATCCAATGCCTCCGACGCTAACGCATTCATGCATAGTACGAATAGCGTAGTGTACAAAAGGAGGCTCTCATGTCCAGTGATAGCAACAAAGCCCTGGTTCGCCGCTTTTTCGATGAAGTGTGCAATCGCCGCAACCCTGGCGTGGCCCACGAAATCTTTGCCGCAGACTTCGTCTATCACGAGCCAGCATCGATCAGCCCTGGGGGGAAAGGCCCCGACGCGATGGCCCGGGAGGCAGCGAATTACTACAATGCAATGAGCAATGCACAATGGGTTGTACACGATGTGCTCGCCGGCGAGGATAATGCTGTGACGGTGCGCTGGACTGGGCAGGGCACGCATGATGGTAATCTCGCTGGCATTCCACCAACCGGGAAAGAGATTAGTGTCGAGGCGCTGAGCTTATTCAAGGTTGCTGATGGAAAAATTATTGAGATGTGGGATTGCTGGGATGCCTTAGCGATGCTTCAGCAGCTTGGCATTGTTCCCAGGATGGGTTGATTCGATCGTGTTCGCGTGCGGTGTTTGGCTACGGCAGGCACCGCACGCGAAAAACCAACTATTTCTCACGAGGATGGTTCTGTGTTTAAGGGTGCTCGGTTGGCTTGTTTCCATTGATGAGCTGGAAGCTTGCCATCATTGTCGTAAGCTCGGGCGCAGTGGTGCCTGCCGCTGCGGCAGGTATTTTTAGCCACACAACATACCAGATCTGGTTGCCGGGAATCACAGCGTACTGCTCGTACCAGATGGCATTCTGGCGCGGCGGGGTGTCGCGCTTGAGGGTGAAGATTTTGCCCGCTCCAGCCGGGGTACTGAGCGCTTGTTCTGCCACAATTTCTCTATGGTTATCAGGTAGCCCGTTGGTAAGAGCTTGGCCGCCGGCCTCTGCGGCATAGCGCCCGGGCAGGCTTATCCCACCGTGCACCGTCGGGGTATCGCCGCCAGCGCGGCCACTAGGGTCAGCAAATTCAATCCATCCCTGCGTTTGAGATAGTTCATCAATTGTCCAATTGCTCGGCACCGGCAGCATATACCCACCAGCTTCCGAGCGATAGGTCGTCCAGCCCTCGACGGCGCTTATGGTGGGGTCGAGCAGCACCGGTGTTGGTTCAAGAGTTCGTGTGGGAATGCGAGGTGTTGTCTGCACTTGGTTATTCGGCGGCGCGCTGCACCCAGCTACAAGGAGCAGCGTGATTGCCAGGCTGACGAGGCTCCGCCCGCATTTTAAAGTGTATTTGGTACGCTCAAGCTTCTTGCGCTGCTGTCTCCGGGCTTGCATTCCCACCTCCTGCCCCTTGCTTCTGGTCGGCCTTCGTGGAAAGCCAGGTGGCGAACCCGCCCAGCACAATCGCAATAAACAGCGCAAACACGAAGCGCGTGCCTGCATCGATTGTAGGGAATACCGCGTCGAAGGCGGTGCCGCGTTGCAACATCGCCCACCCAACGAAGGCGCTCGGTGGAATAAGTGCCCGTAGGTAATCCCAGTTATCCCACTCGGCAGCACCATGCCCGAAGCAATACAGCACAATACTGAGTACCAGGCAGCCCCAGAATGCCCACCACATGGCGTTGGGATCGGTGATAGTGGTCGCTACCGCGCCCGTAGTTGTATTCGTCTCGGACGTTGAGCTTTGCGCAAGTACCAGCGCGTGGAACGTAAGTGCTTCCGACGGCACCAGCGCGGCTAACACATCCATATATGATTTCACGCCGGGTGGTTCTGTAGCGGTGCTTTCCCCTGCCTTCGATAATTCACGCCGCCAGGATAGGACGCCGTAGGCTGTGGCACTCATAATGCGCTTGCTCCTTGGCTACTGTTAGAATAACCCCCATGTTGGCAACGGTATTATACAAATGAACGAGGGGTAGGTGATTTTTGGTGTGGCTGCTTTTCAGCAGCTGCACGCCAAACGCCTATACAAGTAGGTGGTTGTAGCGTAGAGGGCCTACGGCATAGCCTCAGATTGGCAAGAACAGGGCGATATGCCTAGCCCTGTGGTTCGGCTAATGGCGTGATTGTGATGGCGAGGTAGGGCGCGAGCGGGAACGACTTGGCGATCGCCTCGGCCTCGGCCAGCGAATCGGCGCGCAGCACCTGCCAGGCGCGCGAGTTGTCGGCTGCAACAAACAGGTGTTCGCGCATACCCGCAGCGTCGAGCTTGAGTCCGTGGGCGGTTTCGGCAGGTATCAGCGCGAGCATTTCGGGTGTGGGGGCCTGGGTAAATGTCACTTCAGTGAGGAATCGCATCGGGAAGCTCCTTTCATATACTATTGCTGCTTGTCGGGTGCCTGCGCCAGATCTTCTGCGTTTGCCTGGGCTGCCGCCGGAGCCTGCGGTTTATCGATGGGCGGCGTGCTGCGCTGCTCGCCCTCCTGCTGTAACAGCTTGGCAATCAGCCCGGTCCAGCCCGTCTGGTGGCTTGCGCCCAGGCCCGCGCCGGTGTCGCCGTGGAAATACTCATAGAACGGGATGTAATCGCGCCAATGTGTATCGTTCTGAAAGAGCTCATTCGCGCCGAACACTGCGCGCCGCCCAGCCGCATCGCGCGTAAACAGGCGCGCTAACCGGCCCGCCAGCTCATCAGCGATCTGGTTGAGTGTCAGCATCTGGCCCGAGCCGGTCGGGCATTCCACCAGAAAATCGTCGCTATAGTAGTGGTGAAACTGTTGTAATGCCTCGATGATTAGGTAGTTCACCGGGAACCAGATCGGCCCGCGCCAGTTCGAATTGCCACCGAATAGCCCGCTGTCTGATTCGGCGGGCTGGTAGTGCACCTCGTAGTGTGTGCCGTCGATATCCAGGCTATAGGGCTGGGTGGCGTGGATGCGCGAAAGTGCGCGCACCCCGTGCGGTGACAAAAATTCGGTGGTGTCGAGCATGCGCTTCAGCACGCGCTTCATACGGTGCCCACGGCAGATCGCCAGCAGCCGCCGCTCGCCTGCGCCCGGTTCTTGCCAGCGCGATACGAGCTGAGCTAGGTGCGGGCGGTGCTCAAGAAACCAGTCCATGCGCTCGGCGAACTCGGGCAACTGGGTGAGCAGCGCTGGCTCGATAGTCGCCACCGCGAACAGGGGAATGATACCAACCATTGAGCGCACCTTGAGCGGCAGGTTTTGGCCGGGGCCAAGGTGCAGCACATCATAGAAGAATTCCTCTTCCTCATCCCAGAGCGGGATGCCTTCGCTGCCAATATTGTTCATTGCGGCGGCGATGTACAGAAAGTGCTCGAAGAACTTGGTAGCAATATCCTCGTAGACGCGATCGTTGGCGGCCAGCTCAAGCGCAATCGTTAGCATATTCAAGCTGAACATGCCCATCCAGCTTGTGCCATCGCTCTGCTCGATATGCCCGCCGGTCGGCAGGGGTGCGCTGCGGTCGAACAGGCCAATATTATCCAGCCCGAGGAAGCCGCCCTGAAATACGTTCTTGCCCTCGGTATCTTTGCGGTTCACCCACCAGGTGAA
>JAFEAS010000047.1 GCA_018266315.1 Chloroflexi bacterium SZAS-1
ATTGAATTTCACGAGCAGTGTTTTGGCTTTTCAGGCTGCTCAATCAACGACCCGGTTGCGCTTGCATTATCGTTTATGCCCGAGCTGGCACGCACCGAGCCAATGCATGTCGCGATTGAGTACAGCAGTGAATTGACTGCAGGCAAAACCGTCATTACCTATATTGGCGACCATCAGCGCGAGCCTGATGCACACGACCAGCTTGGCTTCGATGTGGCGCGCTGGCCAATGCAGTGGGGGCGGCAAATTCGCAGTAAGCCAAACGTTCGCGCTGTGACTGAATTTGATACGCAGCGCTTCATTGCCATGTTTGTCGAGCGTATGATTGCGCTGGCAAGAGGAGATTAACCCAACAGGATACCCTTGCCCCAATACCCGCGCCACACACTCGGGTCAGAGCACGCCCATGAATCAGCCACTAACCGGCATGCGGAAGTTATAGCGCAGCGCCGCTAATCGCAAGAGTGTAATGCTGCCCACCGCAACCGGTAGCGCCACTACCGATGTCACGCCAAACAGATCGAGCAGCAAGTAGATCCAGCAACCAATAAACGCACATGTCGCGTACCAGTGCGTGTTGCGGAAAACATAGGGAATTTCGTTACACACCACATCGCGGATAACGCCACCAAACACCCCGGTAATGACCCCCATAATTGACGCTACAAACAGCGATGTGCCAGCTGCTTGCGCATAACCAGCCCCTGCCACGCTGAACAGGCCCAGGCCGAGTGCATCGGGCAGCACCAGCCAGCGCGCCGGAATACGTGTAAATGCCGGGAATAAGAGCGCGAGCAGAGTTAAGCCCAATACTAAGATTGCATATTCCTGGTGCTCTACCCAAAACAGCGGCGTGCGATCCAGCAGTAAATCGCGCAGGGTTCCACCGCCAAACGCCGTCATAAAAGCTACGGCATAAATTCCAACCAAATCCATCTGCTTGCGCTGCGCTTCGGCAATACCCGAGAGCGCAAACGCTATAATGCCCAGTACTTCAATTGTTTGCAGCATTCATCTTCACCTAAATAACACAAGTTACACGGTCGGCTTTTTCGCCTTCGGCAGAGCGGTGCGTTACAATTATGGTGGGTTGATGGTGGTGCTCTGCGCCACCATCAACCCACAAAAAGAAAGAAATTCCTTGCTGCCGTAGGCAAAAGCCCATGCGCTGCAGTTCACCGCGTAACTTGTATAAATAACCGGATTTACGCGGCACAGCTCTGGCCGCTGTGAGCAGCCCCAATCTTGTCCAGTATACCGCCGAGCCTCATAGAGACATTGTAATGTGTCATTATACGCTGCGTAGCACGCACATAGTGCCCCGATTTTTACACTTTTTTCATCTTTAATCGTCTCACTGTTCGTCCGAACGCATCAGAATGCGGTAACAGCGAATCAGGCTGTAGAAGCACCTCTTGATCGGTTTAGAAGGCAGTGTTATACTCATTTCACCCGCCAAATTGTCACTGTATATTGGGCTGCCACACACACGCAGCCCGAGGTGTGCTGCACGGCGCACACCTAATGGTGCCGAAGCGATATTGGTTTTCGTGCGAAGGAGCAAGTATGTACCATTCTCGCAATCACCGCTGGTTGACCCTGCTCGCTCTGGCTGGCATGCTGCTTACCGCGCTAGGGCTGCCTGGCGGCACGCCACGGGTGCAAGCAGCAACCACCCCTGCAAGCGTCACTATCGCTGGCTCGCTGCAAGATGAGGCTGGCTGCGCAAGCGATTGGGATCCTGCCTGCGCCGCGACTCACCTGACCTACGACGCCAACGACGATGTATGGCAGGGCACATTTACACTATTGGCTGGCAGCTACGAATACAAGGCTGCATTGAACGACAGCTGGACCGAAAACTACGGCCTGCATGCTGCCCCAGGCGGCAGCAATATTCCGGTGAACGTAGCCACCGGCGGCGCCGTGAAATTCTACTACGACAACAAAAGCCACTGGGCCACCGATAACCTCAGCTCGGTGATCGCAGTTGCGCCGGGCAATTTCCAGAAGGCGCTGGGCTGCGCAAGCGATTGGGATGCTGCCTGCTTGCGCTCGTGGCTGCAAGATGTTGATGGCGATGGCATCTACACCTTCGAAACAACTGCACTACAAGCTGGCTCGTATGAGGGCAAAGTTGCACTAAATGAAGGCTGGGATGTGAACTACGGCCAGGGCGGTACACCAGGCGGCGCGAATATCGCCTTCACCGTGCCCGTCAACAATGCCAAAGTTTCCTTCAGCTACAATGCCGCAACCCACGTCCTGAGCATTCTGGCTGGGCACGCCGCCGACAATAATGTCGAATGGGACGGCCTGCGCCACGACTCGCGCGATACGCTGTATCGCACACCGGGCGGCGCGGTATCGGCGAGCACACCCGTCACTATCCGCTTCCGCACCTTCCACAATGATGTAACTAGCGTGAAGCTGCGGCTCTACGACCTGAACGCGGGCGGTCAGCAGATTATTACCATGGCCCCAGCGACGACCGATGTTCCGTGCTTCCAGGCCGGGCTGGAAAGTGAGACCTGCGACTTCTGGGCCACTACCCTGCCGAATAGCGCGCCAAACAACTACTGGTACCGCTTTATCGTCACTGATGGCACTAAGACCGCGTACTACGCCGATGACACATCAGCGCTCGATGGCGGCCTGGGCAAAACCACCAACGACCCGGTTGATCAGAGCTGGGCGCTGATGGTGTTCAAGCCAGGCTTCAGCGCACCCGCCTGGGCCAAGGATGCAGTGATCTACCAGATCTTCCCCGATCGTTTCCGCAATGGCCGGAAGGACAACGACCCGAAGACCGGCGATGTGCGCTACGACGACCCAGTGCTCAAGCTGCCGTGGGGCACGCTGCCGGAAGGCTACTGCCGCAATTACGCTGGCGCGACGACTACGAGCTGCCCGTGGCGCTTCGGCGACCCGCCAGCCTGGGGCGTAGGCCAGAAAGAAACACCGCGCGGCCGCGACTACATGGGCGGCGACCTGAAGGGTGTTGATCAGCAGCTCGATTACCTGAAATCACTCGGCATCAACACGCTGTATTTCAACCCAATCTTCGACGCTGGCTCGAACCACGGTTACGACACCCAGGATTACTACAAGATCGACCCATATTTTGGCACCCAGAAAGATTGGGAAAACCTGAATAAGCATGCCGACAAGCTCGGCATCCGCATTGTGCTCGACGGCGTGTTCAACCACATGTCGTCCGATAGCCCAATGTTTGATCGCTACCATCACTACACCACCGTTGGCGCATGTGAATCACCCAGCTCCCCCTACCGCAGCTGGTTCACCTTCGCCGATGTAACGCCCGGCACGGGCACCTGTGTCGATAGCCAGGGCCGCGCCAATGCCGCCACCTACACCGGCTGGTTTGGGTTCGATAGCATCCCGGTGCTCACGAAATCGAACGCCGACGTGCAAAAATACTTCCTCACCAGCTCCGACAGTGTTTCGAAGCACTGGCTCAAGGCAGGTGCTGAAGGCTGGCGGCTCGATGTAATGGGCGATTCTTCGTTCCCGAATGGCTACTGGGAAACGTTCCGCAGTGTGGTGAAATCGACGAACAAAAACGCGCTAATCATTGGCGAAATGTGGCAGAAGGACAGCACTCTGCTGCGCTACCTGCGCGGCGACCGTGCCGACAGCACCATGAACTACCGCCTGCGCGATGCCGTGATCGGCTTGCTCACCCCTGGCCCATTCGACTCGAAGGGGTTTGGCGATAGTGGGCGCGTGCTGAAGCCTTCGGAATTTGCCGCGCGCCTGTCTTCCATCCGCGAGGATTATAGCGACGCCAGCTATTACGCGCTGATGAACCTGCTCGATAGCCACGACACCGAGCGCCTGCTGTGGACGCTGACGCCCGGCACCGACACAACTGCCGATAAAGAGCTTAATGCCACCAACCTCGCGGCTGGGAAGCAGCGCCAGAAGCTAGCATCGCTGATCCAGTTCACCGTGGCAGGCGCGCCAACCGTATATTATGGCGATGAAGTTGGCGTAACCGGCGACGACGACCCCGACGACCGGCGCACCTACCCGTGGCCTGATCTGGGCGGCACCCCCGACCAGAACTTATTTACGCACTACCGCACACTAGCTGCGCTGCGTAGGCAAAGCGATGCCCTCACCAGCGGCGATTTCCGCATGCTGCTCGCCGACGACACAACCGACACGGTTGCGTATGGCCGTAAGACGACATCGCAGGCCGCGATTGTAGCGCTGAACCGTAGCAGCCAGGCTCAAACCCTGAGCATCCCGCTAGCGGGCTATATCCCGAACGGCGTTGTATTCAAAGCGCGCTATGGCGTAGGCAATAGCAGCGGGGCCAACATAACCGTTAGCAATGGCGCACTCCAAGTGACACTAGCGCCGCTAAGCGGGCTACTCCTTACTACTGGCAGCACCGATTTGAAACCACCCTCTGCACCAACCAACCTGCGCGTCACAACCGAGGGCAATGGTACCGTGACACTAAGCTGGAAGGCGTCCAGCGGCGCGGCGGGCTATAACGTCTATCGCAGCGTCGTTAGCGGCGGCGGGTGGGAAAAGGTAAATCCAAGCCTACTTACCAGCACGACCTTCACCGATAGCGGCTTAAAGAACGCGCGCACTTACTACTATGCCGTAAAGGCGGTTGATAGTGTTGGCAATGAAAGTGCAGCCTCGAACGAGGTTAGTGCCCTGCCACACTACACAATCGAGTGGTCGAATTTACAGTGGCCGCCAACCCTGACGTATACGGTCAGCACCGCCAATCGCACCGATAATGTCTATGGGCAGGTCTACATCGCGGGCGTTACAAATATCCCTGGCGTAACTGCGAGCTTGCGCGCCCAGCTGGGCTATGGGCCAGCTGGCAGCAGCCCGACGAGTAATACCGCGTGGAGTTGGCTTGATGCAAGCTTCAACGGTGATGTAGGCAACAACGACGAATTCGTCGCCAGCCTACAGCCTGAACAGCCAGGCACCTTCGACTATGCCTATCGCTACAGCACCACCGGTGGTCGCGATTGGATCTATGCCGACCTAGATGGCTCGCCAAATGGCTATAGTCCAAGCCAGGCCGGGAAGCTGACGGTCAACGCGAGTAGCGATACCAGCGCTCCGTCGGTACCAGGCAACTTGCACAAGGTTTCGGCCTCGCCCGCCGGCATCGAGCTGGCCTGGGACGCTTCGAACGATAATGTAGCAGTGTACGGCTACGAAGTACTACGTAGCAATACATCCGGTGGGCCATATACGCGCATCGCGACCGTTACCACCGGCACTACCTATAACGACACAAGCGTTGCCGAAGGCGCAACCTACTCTTACGTTGTGCGCGCCGTCGACACCTCATTCAACCGCTCGGGCAACTCGAACGAGGTTACGGCCACCGCCCAGCTGCGCACGGTAACGCTACAATTCAATGTTACTGTACCTGCCAGCACCGACGGCACCGGACGCTCTGTGTATATCGCAGGCTTCCTCGATCGGCTCGATGGCGGGCTACCGGCATGGGATCCGGCTGGGGTTGCATTAACCCGCGTTGATGCGACGCACTGGCGCATTACCTTTACCGGCAAAGAAAGCACGCAGATCGAGTACAAGTATGCGCTCGGCTCGTGGGATTATGTCGAAAAGGATAATGCCTGCGCCGAGATTGGCAACCGCCAGTTGACGCTAAGCTATGGCAGCAACGGCACACAAACCGTTAACGATACGATTGAGAACTGGCGCAATGTATCGCCCTGCGGTAACTAATCCTACATCCGTTTGATTGCCTTGGTAGAAACCTTTCCCCGCATGATGCAGCCGGGGCCGATGCTTGCGCATCGGCCCCGGCTCAGTGTTGGCAGATTCAAGCGTTCATACAAATCGCTCGAATACCTGATTCCCAAGTAATCGCCCGCGTTCGGTGAGCCGAACACCCAGTGTGTCGCAATCGAGTAGCCCAAGTGCCGTAAGCTCCTGTAACTCGCTGGCATACACCTCGGCCAATTCTGCCCCACAGCGATCACGAAAGTGGGCATAGCTCACACCAATATTCAGCCGTAACCCCATAAGCATTGTCTCAGCGTACAGGTCGCGCTTGCTTAATTCGGTTATTTCAGCAATTGGTGCCTGGCCCGCCCGAACCTTGCTGATATAGTCGTCGATCCCTAGCACATCGGCATAACGTTGCGGGAAAATATGCCCATGCGCGCCCGCACCCGCCGCCAGATAATCGGCATTGAGCCAGTAGGCCAGGTTGTGGTGGCAAGCGCGCACCGGCAGCGCCAACCGCGAACCCACGGCTGCCTGCGGCGGCGGTTCGAGATGATCAGCTCTGGCCCAATTCGAAATCTCGTACTGGGTATAGCCTGCTGCGCCCAGCAGCTCAATCGCCCGCTCATACATCTCGCCGGTCACATCATCGTCGGGTACGCTCACGCGCCCGCCAACAACCTGCGCATACAGCGGGGTCGATTCTTCAAGAATAAGTGAATAGAGCGAAAAATGCGCGGCCTCCCAGGTCGTAATTTCGCGCAAGGTCGCTTCCCACTGCTGGATATGCTGGCCGGGCAGCCCAAAAATAAAATCAAGGTTGATGTTCTCGAATCCAGCGCGCATTGCATCAGCATAGCTGGCGCGCGCTTCAGCGGCGGTATGGATGCGCCCGAGCACGCGCAACGTCGGATCATGCAGGCTCTGCACACCCATGCTGAGCCGATTAACACCGAGGCCGCGCAAATCGCGCAAATATTCGCGCCCAAGCACGGTGCCTGGGTTCGCCTCGACAGTTACCTCGGCGCCGGTGAGCGAAATAAGCGCATCGGCGGCGGCCAATACCCGTTCGATAAGCGGCAACGGTAGCATACTAGGCGTACCACCGCCCAGGAAGATCGTGGGGCGCAAATCAGCGCGCAGAAGCGCTGCCGAAGAGGTCTCGGCTGGGCGCGTTAGCGCGCGCGGGGGAAGATCAGCAGGTGTGCGTAGCCCGGCAAGTTCGCGGCAAAGTGCATCAACATATGCCTCCATGCGATCATCCATGTTGGCATAGGTGTTGAAATCGCAGTACGCACAACGACGATGGCAAAATGGAATATGGATATAGAGGTGGCGTACTCCTGCTGGGGCGGCAATACGAAGTTCGGCTGTAGATGCAGCGCGCAATTCAAGCGTATTCATAGCGGGCATGATAGCATATTCTCACGATAACCGGAGGCAGTCGGCAGAAGAAGTTGTGCATCCCTCACTGGCCCCGCGCATGCCCACAGGCCCAATAGTGCTGCAAACAGCCGAATACTTCGCTGAATAGGCTCACGCCATAACCATATTCGCGTGTACACTATGCTCGATCGCCGCCAGCAATTCGTCAAGCATAAACGGCTTATGAATAACGCCACATGCGCCTGCCCGCAGCATCAGCTCAACATGCTCGGCGCCTGCCTGGCCGGTCATCACCAGCAGCCGCACATCTGGATCAATCTCTTGGAGGCGCTCGAAGAGCGATAAGCCATTCATACCTGGCATAATTAAGTCGCTTATTACCAGATCGAAGCATTTCTGCCGATAGAGCTCAATTGCCCTGGCACCATCGTATGCCATTACCGCTGAGTGTCCATGTTCCGCTAGTATCCGAACAAGCACGTTAGCTACCACGCTTTCGTCATCAACAACCAGAATACGTAGCTTTGGCAAGCCATGTTGCTCTATCGATACTTCAGTTTGCGTGCTGGAAACACCGAGAATCGGCAAACGCACCGTCATGGTTGTGCCCTGTCCCAGTATGCTTTGCACGCCAATCGTCCCTTTATGGCTCTCGACAATGCCATAGCTAATCGCCAGGCCCAGGCCAGTGCCTGGCGTTGTACTCCCGCCAAGCGCGCCTTTGGTGGTCACAAATGGTTGAAATACCTGTGCCAGCATTTCAGGAGCTATGCCACAGCCAGTATCGCTTACAGTAAGCTCTATATATTGGCCCACCTGTGTCAGGCCAATTGTAATAATGCCCCCAGGAAGATTGGTAAGCGCATCACGTGCATTTGTAATCAAATTCAACACCACCTGCGCGATCTGGCCCTGGTCGCATACTGTCAGTGGAACCGCTTCGAGCTTACACTCCACCTGAATATTAAGTTTAGCCAGTTCACGCCCAACCAGCGCTACCGTATCTTCAACAATATCACGGAGCTGATACAGATCGCGTTGTGGGTCGCTCCGCCGGGCAAAGGTAAGCAGCCCACGGGTAATACTTTTGCCGCGCAAGCTGGTGCGTACTGCAACCTGAAGCGATGCATCTTTCTCGTCAATACTATCGCTCATCAACCCGAGTTCAGCATGGCCCAGAATTCCAGCCAGTAAATTATTGAACTCATGCGCAATCCCAGCGGAAAAAGTGCCGAGCGCTGCCAGCTTCGATGATCGCACAAATTCTTCCTGCTTGTCGCGCAGCTCGGCAAACAATCGCGCGTGCTCCATCGCCAGCGCTGCCTGGCCCGCAAACGCCAGTAGTACGCGGCGGTCGTCGCCCGCAAGATCAATCGGCATATCGCTTGCAAGAAATATCCCACCGAGTCGCTGCTGGTTAATCAGTAGCGGAATGAGCACCAGTGCTTGCCAGCCGGGAGCACAGGAAGCAACCATTGGAACAATTTGCGGCGGCGCAAATACCTGCACGCTCTGGCCCTGTAGCTCAGCAACACAATGCGCAATATCGAGCCGACATTCTGTAGGCACACCTCGCGCACTTACAACACGCGCCGGAGTCGTATCGAGCAATATTACCCAGCTCGCCGAAGCCTGCATCAGTCCAGCCAGGTGTGTACTAACTGTTTCGAGCATATCCAGCGGCTCGCGCGAGGCTAACATCGCTGTTGCAGTTCCTTGCAGCCGCTCTAGCTTATCGGCGAGCTGGCGCGATTCCTGGGCTAGCACCTGGTTGCGGCGATTTTCGCGCTGCCATGCCGCAAGCGCCTGGTACGAGCGCCGAGCCATTACCAATGGAATAATGCCGATCAAGGCTAGCGTTATATCAATTCGCCACATGACCGCCAGCAATGCGCCAATAGGCAATGTTACCAGATAAACCCATGTAGTTTGGCGGATACTTTCGCGATAAACCTGCAATGGGCTTTGGCGCTGCACCAGAGCGATGATCGTACCGACGAAGATGACACCGCCCAGAAAATTGATGCTTGCGACCATGCTAAACGTAAGCAAGCCGCGCAGCTGGGTAAAAGGGAGCGCATTGGCAGGCTGAAAAAAGCGATATGCCCACCACATGAATACAAACGTTATTACCCGTGAAGCACAATTAAAGAGGTTGCGAAACCATGCATGCCGATGCAACACATCAACAATCAAGGTTCCCAACAGCACAATCAGCACCGCGCTACCGCCACCAACCGCCACCAGAAATACGGTCACTGCGTCGGTAACCGTCATAATGGCTAGATTGCCATCACCTGCCTCAAACTCAACTTCAAAATAATCGGCAAGGACAAAGAGAACTAGCCAGAGGGCATAGAGAGGGGTCGCCGTGAACTGCACTGATGAGGAGGCGAGTGTTACGCCTAGCAATACAACGGCAACAGACCAGATTGCATACAGATATACCCAGGCGGTACGTGGTAATCTGATCATGAAGGTACCTCGAACACCACTTGAGCGAATAGCACGAGCGGCGTAGACTGTAAGCGGGCAAGCGTACATATATCGCTTGCAGACAATGCAAAACATTGCTAATAAGAATAGCGCATCAGTGCTAACCACGCACAGGACGAACTACCCTGGCACGTAATACAACGCCTTTTTTCCGTTTAAAGGTACGTGAAAATCCCGTCTATTATTGCAGTTTTGGTTCGAAATGCTCCTTATTTCTGACTCACGCACACTATGTAGTACTTTCGCTTACCTAAGCATGTTATTCCCTTCCTTGGTCTTTTTTTGCGCGTAGGGCAAAAAGATTAAGAAGAAAAATACCGCGCTGCTGCAGACACATCAACGTCGAGCGAGCATCTCGCTACTAGTATTTTGGCGAAAGATATTCAATCCGTGTACTGGCTTGTTTTTTCGTGGGGTGCCTGGCGTACCATACAACAGGCCATATACCCACTTCAGCATGAGCGCGCGATCGGGCAAGAGTGTGATACAAGGTAATGTGCGCATCATGCAAACAGGGAGGGTTAGCCCCTCCCTGTTGGTATGGATCGATACTATGTTATATGCTGCTTACGGCCCCCACTTAATATCTGCACCAGCCGCCATTGCAAGAGAAGCAATAGCCCCAAGAACCAAAGCTGCCTTCCAGTAGATTTGCTTTGCTTTCCATTTCATCGGGAGACCCCTTTCTTCGCTATACAAAGTAGCTACGAATTCTACCTGGGTCCCCTCCGCTCCGCTTCAGGCTATTGCCTCCCTGCATCATTAACCATTTTTTAATGTACCGACCCAGGCATAGTTATACAAGAATGCCTATTGGGAATCAAGCAAAAAAGCTTGCAGGATGGTCTCAAATCTATAACAATATCACTGTAGTGTGCTGTTATGCTCCGCCGCCCGACGCCATACTAAGAATGCGCTGGAGCCGTCGGTTGGCTGCATCCAAAACGCTTCGAGCTACAGCATCCGCTTGATCGCCACGCACCACACTCACACCAAGCAAGACATCAAGGCCATCGTTGGTATTAAGTGTAAGATGAGCCAGACACAGCTGAATCGCGCCTAATTCCTGGAAGGCAATATTTTCGAGCTGCAGCTGCCCACGCGCCCCCACCAACTGATCAAGCGCACGAGCGGTGGCAGCGCCTACAAGCCATAGCGGCGACGCACCCAAAGCACCTTCGCTAGATGCCTCCCCTTCGATCTGCTTGCCAGCAAATAACAGCGTTACTCGCGCCTGCGGTGATGCGCTCTCTACAAAAACAGCCCGCACCAGCTGAACCCGCACCAGCGCAGGCTGAAGCGCAGTTTCTTCAATTTGAACCAGGCTAATTTTGCGATGATCCAGGCGGATACCGCTACGAACATATAACATCGACTCAATATCGCGCACCATTTGTTTGGCGCTACGGCCCGGCGATGCAACGACATGGATTTCATCTATCTCACCCTGGCTATTTTTCACCACCCGCACGCCCGTGACGCCGCGTACTTTACGCACCAGGCTTTCGATTGCCGGTTCGTCCATAAACGCTTCGTGCTCGTTCATGTATACCCTTTCTTAAAAAATGCCCTACACTCCGACTGGTTGCGTTGCAGGTGGAGTATGCCGTACTGTTTGGTAGCAGAGAAACATTATGCCAATTACTAGCAAAACATCGCCAATACTAAAGACATTGGCTAGCGGAAACCACGACGGTAAAGGAATAATATCGGTCAATACCCATAAGTGTACCTGCGATGCATCGGCTAACTGGCTATTGTTTGAAACATCGGCACCAGCAGCAAAATTGCCAATTTTTCCTGCATATGCCGCGCTAGCAGCCGACACCGGCATATGACCGCCGTTTGCCACAATTGCCACCGCGTTCATCAGCAAGCCCAATGCAATCAGGGGCATACCAGGAATATGCCAGTTTCGTGCTACCCACACGATCGCCATCAACATCGACACAATATACAACGGCTCAACTGCTACCAAAATGAGCGGCTGCCGCCGAAAAGGGGTGAAGAGCAGTAGTTGCAGGGCAAAACTTGCTACGATAAGCGGAATCCAGCGTAGTGGTAAATCGGCGAAATGGCGGAGCGAGCCGCCCCGCAGCACACCAACAACGATCGACACAAGAATGAGCGTAGGAATAAGCATAACAATGCCTCGTTATCATTGCAGTAAGCCTTACATATCCTAGCATACATATACGCATCGTCCAAAAAAACCCTTCTAGCCTGGCAGATTGCACGCATACTGAGTACGCCGATCGATTTGTGCAAGCAGCTACACAAGGCGAATTCATGTAACTGTGATGTAACATTGCATTGCTATAATCGCGTTATGTAGAGATAAATAACGGGGAGAGCATCCTAT
>JAFEAS010000048.1 GCA_018266315.1 Chloroflexi bacterium SZAS-1
AGAAGCTATGTTACACCGTCCGACGAGGCGTTACAAAAAGCTCGAATTATCCATGTAAGCGGATGGGAGCAAACAATTCGAAAGTTACTCACATAGTCTCGCTTCCCACCGTGCGTGAAGAACTATCGTGCCACGCCATCAAGGCCAAGCAAGCGCACGATAGGCGAACTAATTAATGGAGGCGCTACGCGCACCACCCTTTATCGCCCTCGTGCGGCCTTGACGTTGCGTGGTCATCGGGACTTATCCCGCACGGGAAGGACGCCAAGCGGGCTGCGGTACACAGGACTAGGCAAAACCGCAGCGTAGTCTCACGGTACGCTTTGAAGAAAGAGGTGCTCCGACATTCGTCGGAGGCCGTTTGCGGGGACCGTTACAGCGGTTCCAGGGTCAGGGTTCAGGACGCCTTGATTTTCCTGCGCATTTCTTTGTATCATTGGATATATGAGCGAATTAGAGCATCAGCTTCCCTGGCAAGGTCTATCCACGAATCACCATGAAACTGCGCTCCCTGTGCCTCCTGACACCTTCTCAGAGGCAGAACGACAAGCACTTGGTCAAGCCGCTGAAGCCATAGTTCTTGACCTTGTTCATCCTACTCCCCTACCCACATCACGTGATATATTCGTAGCCGAACCGCTTCATCCGGCCATTATTACACCCAGTCAGCAGACGTAATCTTTTTGTTCCCAACTGCCATTTTCATAGAATGTTATTTAGGATATTTTATTGACGCAAAAACAAAGGCGCAGAGCCTTGCGACTTGCGCCTTATATTGTATTCTCCGTTCGACTTTGATTAGGTTTATGCCTCTGTCGCAATCTGGCGAAGTGCGGTCAGTAGGCGATCTATTTCAGCTGTTGTGTTGTAGTGAACTAAGCCGATACGTACCATACCGCCATCTTGCTCAACTCCAAGACGCTCGCTGAGGTTAAGCGCGTAGTAGTTACCATCCCACGTGAAGATGCCCTGCTCCCCTAGTGCTTCCGCAAGTTGGTGTGGGGTATGGCCCGATAGACGTACTGCTACGGTAGGCGTGCGATGAGCAAATCGCTCAGGTTCACGAATACCATAGAAGGTCAAGCCTGGAATTTCCAGCAAGCCGGCAATAAGATGCTCAGCCAAGCTACGCTCATAGTCACGGATGGCGGTCATCGCTGTAAGTATGTCTTGGCGGCGTGAGGATGATGTGCTTGTTTCTACCACTTCAGGTTGTCTGGTCCCGGCCTCGCTATTGACCTGTCGTCCCACCTCGGCAAGGTAATCAATTGCAGCGGCTACGCCTGCCATAGCCTCATGGCTTTGGGTGCCTGTCATCCAACGCCCAGGCAGCTCTTCGGTGGCCGGACGAACTTTATATGGGCGCAGCCGCAACAGGTGCTCTCGTTTTCCGTAGAGAGTGCCAGCGTGCGGGGCAAAAAACTTGTATGGTGAGCAGGCGAGAAAATCACAATCGAGAGCGCGAACGTCAATCGGACCATGGGGTGCATAATGTACTGCATCGATGAAGCTAAGTGCACCAACCTCTTTCGCCAACCGCACCACTTCGGCTACATCGTTGATGGTGCCAACCGCATTTGAGGCATAGCCCACCGCAACGAGCTTGGTACGAGGAGTTATCTGGCGGCGTAGGTCATCCATATCGAGCGTGCAATCCTCGGTATCGATGTCCACGACTTTGACGACCGCGCTGCGCTCCTCAAGTGCCTTCCAGGGTGAGAAATTCGCATCGTGGTCAAGCCGCGTCAGCACAATTTCGTCGCCTGGCTGGATTTCACGGCCGATGCTGCGCGACAGCATAAAGGCCAGAGATGTCATGTTCGGACCGAAGACGACTTCATCGGGGGCGCACCCTAAGAATTCCGCCATCGCTGCATGTGCCGCTTGAATAGTGTCATCAGTGCGTTTACTAGTTAAAAATGCGCCATGGGTATTGGCATTGGCATGTGACAGATAGGTGCTGATAGCATCAATCACCCGCTGTGTCACTTGCGTACCACCAGGACCATCAAAAAAGATTGCTGGCTGACCATTCACAGTCTCATCAAGAGCCGGAAACTGAGAGCGAACCCAGGAGAGGTCAAGCGTTGACATGCAAGCTCCTATACGTTTTCCAAATCAGTTGATACGACGAGCCTAGCAGTGAGACGCACGGGCTTGAATTGTTTTACTTGTGAGCGTCGTCATATTTGGCCCGAAGACGACCTCATCAGGGTCGCACCCCAGCAGATCGGCCATGGCAGCGTGGGCTTCGGCAATCACAGCATCGGTGCGCGCGCTGGTGGCAAATGCGCCGTGCGTATTCGCATTGGCGTTTATCAGGTAATTACCGATGCCATCAATCACCCGCTGTGGCACCTGCGTACCACCCGGCCCATCAAAAAACACGGCTGGCTGGCCGTCCACGGTTTGTGCAAGCGCGGGAAACTGCGCGCGAATCCAGGCAATATCAAGCGAGGACATAACGATGCTCCTTGGCATCTATCTGAATACAGACAAAGGCAGGCACAGAGCAAGAGCGCTCTATATGGTTGCGAAGGTGCGAACAGGCAAATTAGCCAATCATCTTGCTCGGGTCGTCGGGCGGTGGCACTGGCACATTGCTCAGCCCGGCGGCGCGGGCGGCCTCAATGCGGCGGCGCAAATCCCAGAGCTTGGGCAGCTCGGCTTCGATGTAGGCCAGGCGCGGATGTTCTTCGGCGGTTACCTGTGAGTCCTGGAAAATATCTTCACGTTCTTGTTCAAGCTCAACAATCTTAGCGATAACCTCAGCCAGTTCCATCACAACCTCGCTTGCTCGTGTGATTACGCAGCGCACAGTATAGCGTAGGCTGGTGCGATTGCAAATGTTGCGAGAATACAGCGGCGAGGGTAGCAATGCCACCCTCGCCGGTCATCGTTACGTCTGTGCCCCTATGGCTTTCCATCGCCTTCGATCCGCCGGCGTTGTTTGAAATATTTCTTGACAGCGCGCCCAAATTCTTTCGATTCCTGCTTGCGCGCGTCTTTCACCGTGAGCTGTTTCCCTGTCTGTTTACGCACCCGCTCAAACTGTGGCTGCTCCTCGTCATCCCAACTGTCGTCATCGGCAACGTGTGGTTTTCCCATGATGGAATGTGATCCCTTCAATAGTTATACTGCTATGGCCAGCGACACGAACACACGGGGCGGCAGTGCCGGCCCGCCCAGCAATGCACGCCGATAGCGTTGTGGCTCGATCCATAGTTCCCTCCATTGAAGTGATAAGCGAATACATGTGGGGCGAGTATAGCAGAACTACCCGCAGCGTCAATCGGCATTTGGGCCGAACTACGCGCCGCCGAGCATCAGCCGTGTGAAGGTAAGCCAGTGCGGAGTTAATTGAATAGCAGCACGGCGCAGGTGGGCACTGCGTGAACGACGGAGGCGGCGCAACAGACGACGGCCTGATACTACTGCCTGGCGCAGGTGCCGATCGCGTGGGCCGAGCAGCCGCCCACCCAGCACAAAGAACGGCAGGCCGGGAATGATTGGTAGGATACAGCCAGCGATACCTAGCGCAATGCACACCAGCGCAAGGGCGCGGCGGGCCGGGTGGCGGTGGTTTAGCTGGCGTTTCATTGGGTATTCCTCATTTGCTCAAAACAAGTTCTGTACGCATTATAGCCGAGTGCGACGAATGCGTGGCTTGAGGATAGGTGAACCTTTCCTGATAACTACCTCAGGCGTGTATCAGCTTTTGTGCTATTACGAGTGCGCAAACGCGACTATTGACAGAACATTGTATTATTAGGTTAGCATATCCCCTTGATTCGGTTTCATTCATACGAATGCCTTATGCGGTTGCCGCAGCGGGCGCAGATCCCTTGTTGACATGCATCGTTGCATTGTCTCTCTCGCATTCCTTGGGATCCTGCCCGCATATGCTACCAGCCGTTTATTGAAGGAGGCCGTATGTCTCGGAACATTGCCTTGCTGCTCTGCCTGTTGCTCGCCGTTGCCCTGGTGCCGCGCGGCGCGCTTGCCGCCGACACACGCTTTTCCCCCGGCTCGCCTGGCCTTGGCGATGGCTACTTCCCGCTCGCTGGCAATGGCGGCTACGATGTCCAGCACTATGATCTCGATCTGCGCTACACGCCGACGACTGATATGCTGGCCGGCACGGCGACGATTACCGCCCGCGCGACGCAAAACCTATCGCGCTTCAACCTCGATTTTGAAGGCCTGACCATCCGCTCGCTTAAGGTTAATGGCCACACAGCGCGCTGGAGCCGCGACGGCGGCGAGCTGATTATTACTCCGCCAAGCGGCCTGCGCGAAGGCAGCACCTTCACCGTGGCGGTGCGCTACGATGGTGTGCCCGCGCCAATTTTCGACAACCTTGGCATTTCGGGCTTTCTGCACACCGACGACGGTGCAGTCATTACGGGCGAGCCGCGCGTGGCCGCCACCTGGTTCCCCGTGAATGATTACCCTACCGACAAAGCCTCCTACACGATCACCTTCACTGTGCCACGCGGGCTGGAAGTTGTTTCGAATGGCGTGCTGACGGATCACCGCACGCGTGGCGACTGGACGACCTGGACGTGGGATGCCAAGGAGCCCATGGCTTCCTACCTTGTCACAGCGGCGATTGGTCACTACAAGGTGGACAAATACCGCGCCAATGGCGTTCGCTACTGGGACGCGATCGACGCTACCCTATTCGAGCCGGTCGCTGCACCGCACACCGGCACACAGTTCGCGCTCTCGCAGATGGCGAATAGCTCGTACAAGCGGCTGGCCCACACAATCAGTGTGCCATCCAGCGGGGCAACGCTAAGCTTCTGGATCACGCGCGACACCGAGCCGGGCTGGGATTTTGTGTTTGTCGAGGCGCATACCCCCGGCCAAGATGATTGGACGACCTTGCCCGACAGCGAGGGCCATACTTCGCAGGCGACCGGCTTGGCTTGCCCGTACTGGCACAGCATTCATCCCTTCCTTGCTCACTACCAAACCGATAACGCCGATGGGAGCTGCGCGCCGAACGGTACTAGCGGCGCGTGGTGGGGCGCAACCGGCGCAAGCGCTGGCTACGAGCAGTGGTCGGTTGATTTGGGCGCGTGGGCCGGCAAAGATGTTGAGGTGTCGATCAGCTACGCAAGCGACGATATTATGCAGTATAGCGGCGCGTTTGTGGACGATATCGTGGTTTCGACTGGAGCAGGATCGACCTCGTTCGAGGCTGACGACAATACAATGGATGGTTGGGCGACGTTGGGTCCACCCGAAAGCAGCCCGCCCAACGAAAACGACTGGATCGCTGGGACAGCCGCCGATGTGCCTCCGCCGCTCGCTGAGGCGGTGAGCCGCTCGTTCGCGCGCGAGCCCGAGATCATCGGCTTCCTGTCGGATACGTTTGGCCCCTACCCATTCTCCGCGGCAGGCGGCATTGTGGATGGCGTCGACGGTCTGAGCTTTGCGCTCGAAACGCAGACCCGCCCGATCTACTCCAAGGATTTCTTCCGCGATCAGCTGAATGGCGATAACGTGGTAGTGCATGAGCTGACGCACCAATGGTTTGGTGACAGCTTGGCGGTGGCGCGCTGGAAGCACATCTGGCTAAACGAGGGCTTTGCAACCTACGCCGAATGGCTGTGGAGCGATCACGAAGGCCTGGGCAGCGCGCAAGACAACTTTGACTTATACTACAACGCTATCCCCGCCGACAGTCCATTCTGGAGCGTGAAGATTGGCGACCCTGGCCCCGATTTGCTATTCGACTTTGCGGTGTATGTGCGCGGCGCGATGACGCTGCACCAGTTGCGCCTGGCCGTCGGCGACGATACCTTTTTCACGATCCTGCGCGAGTGGGCGCAGCGGCGCGCGGGCGGCAACGTTTCCACCCGTCAGTTCATCCGCTTGGCCGAGCAGATCTCGGGCAAGCAGCTCGACGACCTATTCAATACATGGCTGTTCACCACAACCAAGCCCGCGCTAACCCCGGCTGAGCAGGCTCGCGCCGAACAGGCGCAGCTGCGGGCAGCGCCTACCGCGGTGCAATTGCACCTTAAGCAGTTGCGCGAGGCGGCAGCGCGCCGCTAGCTCCGCAGATGCCGATCGTGTGGGCCGAGCAGCCGCAGCGCAAGAGCGCGGCGAGCCGGGTGGGTGGCGGGTGAGCGAGTGTTGGTATGGCGGCGAGCACGTGTCATTGGCAGTCCCTCGTAACAATCGATACTGCCATGCTCATAATTGGTTCGCCGCCACGATGCGCTTAGCCTCGGCTGAACTCTGCGTGATACGCAGATCAGTGCTTTTTCAGAAAGCGCGGCCAGGGCACAACTTGCCTGCCAGTCTACTCGGCTGCGCCCCACTGGCCGCGGATCGGCGTGAGGATGAAGCGCTGCTGTACTGGCTGCTCTGCATCAAGATCGGCCCAGGTATCGGCAGCCCAAGCGCGCACGCGTGCAACTGCCGCCTGCAACAGCGCATCATCGAGCGCCCAGGTTTCGGCATCGGCGCGGGCGGCCATGCCCTCCAGCACGCGCGCCGGGCTCGTGTAGCTCGTCCATTCAGCCGCTACATGCTCAGGCTCGATGGTGCCGCCGAGCCGCGCGATCGCCTGGGCCAGTGCTGCGCCCGCGCCAGGTGGCCGCGCCCCCGGCAGGAGCGCCATCACGGCCTCGCGTAGCTTGCCGCGCAGAAGCTCGGTGCAGCTGTGTGGGTCGCGCCAATCGCGCCCTTGCAGAAATACGCCGCCGGGGCGCAGTACCCGCGCCACTTCTGCCAGGGCACCGCGCCAGTCGGGCAACAAGTGAAGCACATGCACCGCCAAAACCGCATCGAAGGTGTCGGAACGTAGCGGCAGTCGCGCAATATCGCCTTGAAGGAGGGCAAACAATGGCCCTGCCTGGGTATCGCGCAGCCGCCTGGCCTGCTGGAGCATTTCGCGCGCAATATCCACCCCCACCACACGACAGCCCGCCGCGCGAGCGGGCAGCGCAATACGCCCGGTGCCCACGCCAAGCTCTAGCGTTAGCGCGCCAGGGCCAGTAAGTGTGGCAATTGCCGCACCAACCTGTGCCGAAACCTCGGGCGGGTGCGCGCGCTGGGCATCATAGCTTGTGGCAATGCGATCGAAGGCTATAGGTATCGCCATATTCGTCAGTTTCCGCTATACTATATATATCGTAACCCCTGCCGCTGCAAAGGAGCGCCTGATGTATGTGCGCTGGGTTGTTCGCAAGCATAAAAATGCTGATACTGCGAATGTTATATTTCATGATGCCTACCTGGTAGAAAGCTACCGCGATAGCCAGAATACGCCACGTCAGCGGACGATTTGCTATCTTGGCAATATTCGCCAGATCGACGATCACTTTCCTTCTATCGAACGCGAGCTGTTTCTCCTGCGCGCCGAACGAATTTTGGCAAGCACGCCAGCCGTCCCGATCGATGAGCGCACCCAGGTGATTGAACTGCTGCGCGATAAGGTTCCGTCGCTCACCGAAGCCGAAGTGGTGGAAGCATTTCGTAATAATATGCGCTGGTATTATCGCTGGTGGCGCGAACGCGGCGGCGCACTTTCGCGTGAAGAGCTGATACGCATGATCGAAAGCTTAGATGAGCGCATCGGCCCGCTTTAGCGTTCTATCGCAGCTTACGCAATGTATTACCTATAATGGCGCGAAGCCCCACCTGTTCAGCAACCGGCTATATTCTGCGTGGCACATTCTTTCTGGCTGCTGCCGAGTATACCATAGTTCATGTGTTTAGAGGTTTCCAGCAAGTGCTTGCCCCAGCAGGCCGAGTAGCGCGCCAGCGCCAATAAGTAGCGTTGAATTGGGTGCACGCTCGCGCACAAGCACCACTGCGGCCCCAAGCGCCAGCCCGGCGGCAAAGAGATCGAGAACTGTACCGCCCAGCGGCCAGCCCCAAACCGCGTCGCGGCGATTGAGGATGGCGGTGGCAAGTAGCGACCACAGGGTTGCGGCGATGGTGCCAACCACCGCAGCATTGACACCATCGAGAAACGCGCGTGTTGCTGCCGAGCGCCGCAACCATGGCATCAGCGGACCCATCAGCGCAACAATAATGAACGATGGCAGAAATATCGCCAGCGCACACACAGCTGCACCAAGCAGGCCGTTAGCGATATTTCCGCTTGCACCAGCGCGCACCACATAGCCCACAAACGCTGCAGTCGTGAACACCGGGCCAGGCGTCATCTGCCCAACCGCAATCGCATCCACGAGCTGCTGCGGCGTCAGCCATCCAAAGCGATTGACCAGGTCGTTCTGTAAATAGCTAATCAGCAGGTAGCCGCTGCCCAGCAGGGTTGCCCCAACCTTGAGAAAGAACCAGGCCAGCCGCCATAATGCCGGGCCGGTAGGCACCTGCGCCAGCCAGGCGCTGGGCAGCCAGGTTTGCACATTATCGCCCAGCCGGGCTATGGCTGTGGGTATTGGCAACCAGAGCACTGCCAGGCTGCTTGTGCGTGGCAACCGGGTAAGCGCAAGCCCCACAACCCCGCCGCCAATAATCACCCACACCGGGTCGAAGGGTGCAACGAGCGTGCCAGCCAGTGCCGCTAGCGCCAGCATACGCAGCGCATTCGTCTTCAGTGCTGTACGACCCAGGCGATACACTGCTTGCAGCACAATCGCAACAATCACTGGCTGGATGCCATAGAAAAGCGCGCCAACGGCTGGCAATGACCCATACGCAACATAGGCAACGCTCAGTGCAGACACAATCACAAAGGCGGGCAAAATGAAGCACGCCCCGGCTACCAGCAAACCGCGTAGCCCTTGCTGCACATACCCAATATGAATCGCCATTTCGGTGGAATTTGGCCCTGGTACTAGCTGTGTAGCGGCCAGCATATCCATAAAGTGGTCGCGGGTAAGCCAGCGCCCCCGCGTCACTACATCATCTTCCATCATGGCAATGTGCGCAGCTGGCCCTCCGAACGCGGTACAACCCAGCCACAAGAAGTAACGCGCCAGCTCGGCGAGCGAGGCACGCGCTGGTTGCTCAGCTGAAGTGGGCGATAGCGTAGTTCCCTTTGTACGCGCCAGTTGTGGCTTGCGCATTGTTGCCCTTCGTCGTAACCCTACTGCTCTGCTGGCGAATAGGGTAGCGTAAAGCGCACAACCGCACCCTGCGGTACTGCCTGCTCGGCCCAGATCTGCCCACCATGCGCTTCGACAATACCGCGCGCTATTGCCAGCCCCAGGCCTGCGCCACCGGTCGCACGCGAGCGCGATTTCTCGCCGCGGTAGAATCGTTCGAAGATATATGGTACATCTTCAGGCGCAATTCCTTCGCCGGTGTCGGCGACTTCCACCAGCACACCATCCTCCGTGCCAGTAGGCCGCCGTGGAGCGTTTTCCTCCGTCTGCGCGATGCGTATCGCCGAAATTGCGATCCTCCCGCCCGCTGGCGTGTGCCGAATGGCATTTGCAACGAGATTAGCAAGAACGCGGCCAACCTGCTGGGGCGCAAGCATCAGCGACGGAAGATGTGGGTCGACGGTGCCGTGTAATTGCACGCCTTTGGCCGCTGCCTGGGGCTGTAGCCCGGCAACTGTATCGTCGACTAACTCGGCCAGCGAGGTGCGTCGCATATCGAGTGCAAGCGCGCCCGCATCGATCTGCGCCAGCTCGAACAGGTCGTTAATCAGGCTGCTGAGCTGCCCAATCTGCGAACGCATACTCGCCAGGTAGCGTTCTGTGGTGGGCGCATCATCAACCACACCATCGGCTAGCGCTTCAGTCATCACGCGCAGCGAGGTTAGTGGGGTGCGCAGATCATGCGAGATTGCGGCAATCAGGTCGCGGCGGGTTGCTTCCAGGCGCGTGCGCTCAGCGGCAGCGGCTGCCAGCTGGGCGGCCATACGGTTAAACTGCACCGCCAGCGCTGCCAGCTCATCGCTACCAGCCGCATCAACGTGCGTATCGAGCGCGCCGTTGGCAATCGCCTGGGCACCATGCTGCAGCGCACTCACACGCCGGGCCAGAGCCTGGGCTAGCGCATACCCCAACGCCAACGATACCACTGCAGCAAACAAAATCAGGAGTAATAAAAGCGGCAAATCGTGATCGCTCGAAATAAACATTAGCCGGGCAGTCAGGAAAATATTCAGAATCGCCACGAGAATGCCGAGCATGTAGGTGAGCGTAACTTGAAGCCAGAGCGGAACCAGGCCGCGCCGGAACCAGGCGACACCAAGCGCGCCTAACCCAAGCGAGATGGCACCTGACGTGAGCAAATAGAGCATTAGATCGGTCATGGCGCGGCCACGCACACCGAGCCAGCCAATTGCCAGCAGCAGCGCCAGCCCGAGCGCAGCCAGTAGACCAAAGCCAAGGGGGGCGAGCGTGCGGCGAAATGGGAACGAACTGATCATAGCGTTTCCTGATAAGGGTATCGTTGCGCCGCTTCCGCGGGTTTCTACGTTCAAGCAGGCCGATCGAGCTTATACCCAACCCCCCAGATTGTTTGCAGGAATACTGGGTTTGCCGGGTCGCGCTCAATCTTTTCGCGCAGGCGGCGGATATGAACCGTCACCGTACCCATGTCGCTGGCGAAGGTATAGCCCCACACATTGTCGAGTAGTTGTTCGCGGGTGAATACCTGGCCGGGGTGCCGCATGAGGAAGTGCAGCAGATCGAACTCGCGTACCGTCAGGGTAATTGGCGCGCCGTCGAGTGCCACGGTGCGCGCCGCAGGGTCGAGCCGTAGCCCGCCAATTGCCAGCGCTGCGTCTACTATTCCTGAGGGCGCGCTGGCTGCGGTACCAGCCTGTGTGCGACGGAGCACCGCCTTCACGCGCGCCACAAGCTCGCGTGCGCTGAATGGCTTGGTGACATAATCATCAGCGCCAAGCTCAAGCCCTACCACACGGTCAGCCTCTTCGCTGCGAGCAGTTAACATAATAATTGGCATTGAGCTGAAGGTGCGCAGCTGGCGTACTACCTCCAGGCCATTCAGCCCGGGTAGCATCAGATCCAGAATAAGCAAAGCTGGCTGTTGTTGTTGCGCGAGCTGAAGCGCAGCCGGGCCGTCGCTCGCCGTCAGCACGGCAAAACCTTCGCGCTGCAAATACAGCGCTACCACCTCAACAATCGTGGCCTCGTCATCGACAATTAAAATAGTTTCGCCGCTCATAGTCGGGCCTTTGTATGTGTACTCTGCGCTGATTATTACACAATAATGCGCTCCCATATTCTACCCGATAGAGCAAGCGCATAACAAACACGCTCACGAGTATCGTGCAGGCCCATTACTGGCCGCTAACGTACTGCTTACCAGTATCTTACGTGCTTGCCAGCTGCCAGGAAATCATAACTGTTGAGTTATAGATTCTATAATAAATCTATCTTGGACACGGTATAAGGGGTTTGTTACACTGGCGTGGCATTTGCCTACTTCACGAACATAAAACCACAATGCCCGCCATAGATGGGTGATGGTTCGTTGATAGCACGTAAAGCGTATGCCCTGGCGTGCGGTAGACCATCATTTCGGGTATGGCTGGTTCGACAACACCGCAATGGTGCGCTATAATGCGCCGTGTTCGAGCCACTACTCTACTTTATATTGTTGGGCAGATGAGGGCGTAAGCAAGCTCGTATGAGTGCTGAGTTTGCCGGTATCATAGTCATGAACCGCAATGGGTTTTCAGCCTGTATTCGCCCATATTTGTTTGTGCCTGGGCAGCTACTGCTCAGGCTGCCTTGGTGTAGCTAAGGTTGGAGTATTGCTCGCGAGGGCCTGGCCGAATACTATACCAAATTCATTATAGTAGCGCCTTCGCTTCCTTAGTTCTGGTTTGCATAGCGCGCAAATAGCCAGGATATTGTAGGCATACGTTGGCAAGCGAAAGCTCTATAGAGAACCGCATAGCTGGTGAGAGACGCTGGTTGTACCTGGTTCGCGACTAGAAAGGTTGGTTTATGGCTGCAGCGCTTACCCTCTATCGCTCGTCGATCGGCAAGAAGGCGATCATGGCAATATCTGGCCTGATCGGCATTGGCTTCCTGATTGTTCACATGTATGGCAACCTGAAAATTTTCCTTGGCCCAGAATACTTTAATGAGTATGCTGCGGGCCTGCGTGAGCTCGGCGCTCCAATCTTCGGTCACACGCATTTACTATGGATCGCCCGCGTGGTGCTGCTGGGCGCGGTAGTCGCGCATATCTGGTCGGCGTATGAGCTGACACGCCAGGATATGGCAGGGCGGCCGCGCTCGGCGCGCTATGGCCAGAAGAAGAGCATTGCTGCCACCTATGCTTCGCGCACCATGCGCTGGGGCGGTATTATTCTATTGCTGTTCATTATTTTCCACCTCATGCACTTTACGCTCGGCTGGGTTGGCTACAGTGCGGGCGGCTTTCAGCCTGAAGCAAATGGCCAGTACCACGCCTACGAAAATGTGATCACTGGGTTCAGCTTCTGGCCGGCCACGTTGTTCTATATTGTGGCGATGCTGATGCTGGGCTTGCACCTGTATCATGGCTTCTGGAGCGCCTTCCAAACCCTGGGGCTGAATAGCTATAAGACCAATATGCTGCTGCGTGGGCTGGCAATGCTAGTATCAGCCGGGCTGACGGTCGGGTTTGTGGCGGTACCATTCGCCGTATTGTTCGGGGTTGTGCGGTAAACAACCGGGTGGCTGGGAAGGCTCCAGCACCGGATTTCAGGAGATAGATGATGACCGTTGAAACCAATCCAGATGTCACGACGCGCCGCACAACTGAGTTCACGGTTGCGCTCGATGCGCGTGTACCCGAAGGCGATCTTGAGAAGAAATGGGATAATGCCAAGTTCCAGTATAAGCTGGTGAACCCGGCCAATAAGCGCAAATACACCGTGCTGGTGGTTGGTTCGGGCCTGGCTGGCGGCTCGGCAGCGGCAACCCTGGCCGAGCTGGGCTATAACGTGAAGTGCTTCTGTTACCAGGATAGCCCGCGCCGCGCGCATAGCATCGCCGCGCAAGGTGGCATTAACGCTGCGAAAAATTACCGCAACGACGGCGATAGCATTTACCGCCTGTTCTACGATACGGTGAAGGGCGGCGACTATCGTTCGCGCGAGGCGAATGTCTACCGCCTGGCGCAAATTAGCGTCAATATCATCGACCAGTGCGTGGCGCAAGGCGTGCCATTTGCGCGTGAGTATGGCGGCTTGCTCGATAACCGCTCGTTCGGTGGCGCGCAGGTATCGCGCACGTTCTATGCGCGCGGCCAAACCGGCCAGCAGCTGTTGTTGGGGGCCTACCAGGCGCTGAGCCGCCAGATTGGCCTGGGCAAAGTAGCGATGTACCCGCGCACCGAAATGCTCGATCTGGTTATGATCAATGGTCATGCCAAGGGCATTGTCACCCGCGATATGGTGACGGGTAAGATCGAATCGCATGTTGGTGATGCCGTGGTGCTAGCGACCGGCGGCTACGGCAATGTATTCTACCTCTCGACCAATGCGAAGGGCTGTAACACCACGGCGATCTGGCGCGCGTATAAGAAGGGGGCGTTTTTCGCTAACCCGTGCTTCACGCAAATTCACCCAACATGTATCCCGGTGCATGGTGAATACCAGAGCAAGCTCACCCTCATGTCGGAATCGTTGCGGAATGATGGCCGCATCTGGGTGCCGAAGAAGCAAGGTGATACGCGCGCGCCACATCAGATCCCTGAAAACGAGCGCGACTACTACCTGGAGCGCAAATACCCGAGCTTTGGCAACCTGGTGCCGCGCGATGTGGCCTCGCGCAACGCGAAAGAAGTGTGCGACGAGGGGCGCGGCGTTGGGCCGGG
>JAFEAS010000049.1:0-8827 GCA_018266315.1 Chloroflexi bacterium SZAS-1
GCGCTCCGCGCCAACATCAACGCACCGGAATCGAAATGTGCCGCTCTGCCGAAGGCGAAAAGCCGACCGCGTCAGTCTTGTTACTGAATACCAGCCGTTAGTCGGCACGCATTGCTGTGATTGTGGTACTTGCCAGCAGACGGTGAAAATGCTCGTGGCTGAGACGTCCGCCGCCGACTTCAAGGGCGTTGGCTGCCCCGGCAGCTACAGCATGGCATAAGGCTGTGGGCGGTGCGGCATCGTGTGTGAGTGCGAGCACCAGCCCGCCGAGAAATGCGTCGCCGCTGCCAACCGAACTAACCAGTTGAATCTCGGGTGGTTGTGCGTGCCAACCGCCCTGTTCATTGACGAACACTGCACCCGCACTACCGAGTGTCAGCACCACCGGCGCGTCGGTGCGGCTATGTAGGCTGTGGGCGGCGTGGAGTGCTTCGCCCGGCTGAGTGATCGCCTGGCCCAGCAACTCGCCCGCTTCGGCCCCGTTCACCTTAATGCCCAGGCCACCTACTTCAATTGCGGTTTGCAGCGCTGCGCCGCTGGTATCGACCCACAGCGCGCAGCCGGTAGCGCGCACCTGGCGCAACATCAGCGCGTAATCGGCGGGGGACGAGCCGGGCGGCAGGCTGCCGCTCAGGCAAATTGCGGCGGCGGCGGGCGCGCGCTCGACCACCTGGGTCGCCAGGTGTGCCCAATCGTCTGCGGCAACGGTGGGGCCTGGCTCGTTGATCACGGTAGCATCGTGCGCCTGCGGGTCGATGATAATCAGGCAGGTGCGCGTCTCACCCACAATCGGCGTCCACATTGCGGGCAGGCCCTCGCGCTCGGCGAGCGCAGCTACCAGCTGCCCGCTATAACCGCCCACAAAGCCAGCACACACTACCGCGCCGCCCAGTGCTTGCACCACGCGCGCTACATTCAGCCCTTTGCCGCCTGCTGCCACAAATACTTCGGTGGCGCGCTGTGGTTCGCCAAGGCGTAGCTGTGGCACAGTAAGCGTGCGGTCGATGGCTGGATTAGGCGTGACACAAATAATCATTGCGCTGCCTGCGCTTCGGCCAGGGTTGGCTGGGCCGCTGTACCGCCCGCCGCGCGCGTCGAGAGCGAGCCACAGGCACAGGCCAGGCGCAGCGTGGCTGCTAGCTCCCAACCGTGTAGAAACCCGTAGATGAAACCAGCGTCGAAGGTATCGCCTGCGCCGGTGGTATCGACGACCGCTACAGGTAAGGCTGGCGCGTGGGCAATTGTGCTGCCACGCCGGGCCACGCCGCCATAGCTTCCCAGCTTGGCGGCCACAATCGGCACTTGCTGGGCCAGCGCTGCCAGCGCCGCATCGGGGTCGGGGCTGCCGCCAATTGCGCACAGCTCGGCTTCATTCGGCAGAAAAACATCGACCAGCGGCAGCACCTGGCGCAGCCCGCCATCCCAGCGCTCGGTCGGGTCGTAGTTCGTGTCGAGTGAGGTCGTCAGCCCGCGCTGCCTGGCTTCGTTGAACAGGCGCGGTACGTCGGGCCGCAGCGCATCGAGCATGAAGAATGCGCCAAGGTGCAGGTGGCGCGCGCGGTCGAGCATTGCCAGGTCGATCTGTTCATAGCGCAGCGCCGCGATCGAGCCAGCAAACGTCAGAATGGCGCGGTCGGTGGCGCGCGAGAGAATGACACTCAGGCCGGTGTGTAGGCTTGGCTCGAGCACAATGGCGCTGGTGTCAATGCCGCGCGCCAGCATCTGGCTCACCATAAACTGGCCGAATACATCATCGCCAACCACACCGGCAAATGCTACGCGCAGGCCCAGGCGCGCCGCACCGCAGGCAAAAATCACCGACGAGCTGCCAATTGTCAGGGTTGCGTCGTCAACTAGCTTCTCTACCTGACCAAATGCGGGCGTTACATCGCCGCGTAGAATCAGGTCGGGGTTAATTTCGCCCACTACCAGCAGGTCGAATGGTTTAGTATCAATCATATCTGGCACGCAGCTATGCCTTCATTACGCGCGCGCCCTGGCTCGTCAGCGCGGATTCAATTTCCGGGTCGATGCCTGTGTCCGTAACAATCAGGTCGATTGCGTTGACTGGGGCCAGGAAAGCGGTGGCTAAACGCCCAAATTTTGTGTGGTCAACAACCACAATCGCTTTGCGGCCAATCTTGAGGATCGCGCGGTCGGTCATCGCCTCGGGCAGATATTGCCCGGTCAGGCCGTGCTTCGCGTCGATCGCGTGCACGCCGATGATTACTTTATCGGCGCGCAGCTCGGCGAGGGCTTGCTCGGTGATATGCCCAATCATCGAAAGCTCGGAGCGGCGTAGCTGCCCACCCAGGCTAATCAGGGTAATGTCGGGTGAGTCGCCCATCAGGTTGAGCACCATCAGCGAGTTGGTGATGACCGTAAGGTTTTTACGGCCCAGCAGGTTGCGCGCTACTTCCAGCACCGTTGTCCCGTTACCAAGAAATACAGTATCGCCGTCCGCAATCAGGTCGGCGGCGGCGCGCCCAATGCGCTGTTTTTCTTCAAGCTGTTCGGCCAGGCGGTTAACAACGGGCAGCTCGGGCGGTGCCTGGCGAATGGGAATCGCGCCGCCATGCACACGCTGAATTTTGCCGCGTTCGGCTAGCGCGTCGAGATCACGGCGCGCGGTAGCCGGGCTGATCGAAAAGAAATCGCAGAGCTGTGTTACCGTCACGCGCTGGCGCTGTTCAATAAAATGAAGTTCGTGCGTCTGGCGCTCGATACTCGAAATTGCTTGCTCAAAACCCCGCTCCATAGCTGTTCCTTCTAGCGCGTGGTTTGTGTTCCAGCGATTGGTCAGGCGGTTTTCAGGCGGTAGTCGATTGATTGCGGCGGTGGGTGGAGCTGCTGGGCTTCGGCGCGTAGCGCCGCATCCAGCGGGCGTCCGGTGGCGTCAGCCATCCGCCTGGCCCACAGCTCAAACCACAAGTCGGTCAGGTCGTTTTCGCCCTCGCGAATATCGGCATATTCGTGCTGAAGCGCCTGCTCTACCTCATCGAGGCGGCCCAGCGCTAGCGCGATGCGCCCGCACAGGATGCGGATGCGGTCGCGGGTGCGGTGTGCGGCGGGCAGGCTCATTGCCACTGCGTCGGCGCTTTCAAATTGCCCGGCAGCGCATAGGAGCTGTAAATATTCCTGCGCCAGCGCCGCCGGTGGCTGCTCCATTGCCTGTGCCAGTGCCCAGGCGGCAGCGTACTGTTCAATTGCGCGCCCTGTGTCGGCGGTCTGTGCCGCGATTGCCGCCAGGTTGCGGTAGGCCCAGGCCGAGGGTTTGCGCGCTACCGATTCGTGCCATAGCGCGCACGCACTGCTTATATCGCCGTGTTCGCATAGCTGCACACCGGCATGTAATAGCCCATACCAATGGCGAGTTGCTGGTTGCGCGAGGCTGTGCTCAGTTAGCAGCGCCCATTCGGGTTGGGTCATCCACGCACCGGGCCATGCCATTGGGTCGGGTTCGGGCAAATGGCCTTCGTGCAGCAGCGTAAGCCAGGGAGCTTGCTCGGGGCCGAGCGTGTTTGCAGGGAACACAAATGCGGCAGGCACCTGCGCGGCGGTAGCGACGGTTGCGCGGCGCGCAAGCTCAAGTGCGCCCCAGCCCGCGCCGCTGTGCAGCAGCTCTTCAGCAGGGGTGTCGGCGCGGGCGTGCGCACTGGCTGCCAGGCTGGCTAAGCGCTCAGGCGTGATTAGCTTATGTACCGCTTGGTCGGTGGCGCGGTATGCAGCATGCCAATCGGGCGCGTGTACGGCGTGCGGGTCAGCTTCGAGCAGCCCAAACACTTGCATCCATTCCCAGGCGCTGTGTGGGGCCATCGGCTGCGTATGCAGCTGGGTCGGTGCTAGCCCGGCCTGGATCTCAAGGTAGGCTTGCCCCGGTTCAGACAAAAATTCCTGCCAGCGGCGACCACCTGCATGGGTACCCCAGCAGAACATCTTTCGGTAGGCCAGGCGCGGCGTCGATGCCTCGAATAACCCTTTGCCGCTGGCATCCAGTGCGGCCTCCCAGGGCAATGCTACCGTGTCGCACTGGAAAAAATATTCGTTGGCGAAGGGGAAATTCAGCGAATAGCTTGCATCGCGATTAGGGAGGCTGGGCAGCTCGGGCATCTGGGCGGCGCCAAAGCTCAAATCCTGGAAGTTGTTAAGATAGACGACCGTGTCGGTGGGCGCCAGCACGCGGGTTCCTGGTGTTTCAGGCACGGCAATGTTTGTCCACCAGTACATGGCTTCAGGGTGGTCGGTCGGGTTCACAACGCGCACGTAGGTGAGCAGCAGCGGCGAGCCGGGCGGCAGGTAGCAGTCGATCTGCCAGAATAGCCCTTTGCAGCGTTCAAACTCATACAGCCGCAGGCCCGGCTCGCCATGTTCGCCGCGAATAGCCCCGGCAAACAGCGGTGCACAGGTGCCGAAGGTGTGCCCAAGTTGGCCGATATTCCACTCAATGCCGCCCGAGAACCAGGCGTTGCGAATGGCGAGATTGGCAGGCTGGAACACCGGGTTGCAGGCTAACAATTCGCGGCCCTGCGGCTTATGCACCAGCGAATACAGCCGCCCGCCTAGCTCGGGCAGAAAGGTTGCGGCCAGGTATTCATTTTCTAGCACCAGGGTTTTGAAGCTTAGCGGCTGGCGCGCGCGCCCATACGTGTCCTGCATGCGGTAGGGTAGCACGCGAAAGCCCGCCTCAACGCCAAAGCCTGCGAGTTTCTCGGAGGGCATGCCGGGCAGTGCGCGCACTGGCAGATCGTGCTGCGGGCTGCGGAAGAACGGCAGTGGGTTTTCGCCGCCAAGCGGTGCACCTAGGAGCGTCAGGTTGTCGCTTCGTAATGTCGTCATAGGGTGTTCCTGCCAAACGCTGGATTCTTCTGCATGCTAACCAACAACCAACCGCTCATTCCACCAGAACTACGCGCCCTTCGTTGCGCGCCTGTTCAGCAGCGAACACCATCAGGTGCGATTCCAAGGTTTCTTCTGGGCCAGAAAGAATCTGGCGTGGGTCGTTTTGGGCCAGGGCTGCCACAAAGCTGCGCATCACTCCCTCATCGCCGCCGCCGTGCCCGCTCAGGATGCTGCCATCTGCGCTCAGGTTTATATCAAGCGTTTCGCTGGTGTTGGTGCGGAAATCGTCGATGCGAATATGCGCGCCATCGCCGTAAATTTCGCCGTGGGTGCCAAACAGGTGTGTCTCGCGGTCGCGCTGGCGGGTGAACGCTGTCATGGTGAACGCGGCAGTCGCGCCATCCTCAAATTGCAAATTCACCACCTGGTGATCAACGACATCGTTATCGCAGGCGTAGACACAGCGACCATATAGCCCCGTGCGCATGGCTTCCAGTACGCCTGCCTCGGTCCGGTCGTTCGTAATAACATCGACCGGCCAGCCCGTGTTACCCGCACGCACGCGGTTTAGGTAGAAACGCGGGGCAGCATACGGGCATTCTTCCGCAATCGCACAATCGAGGCAGCGGTCGGCTGCGCCAGGTGGGCGCTGGTCGGCGCGGAAGTGACGCAAGCTGCCGAACGAGCTGACCTGCGTGCAGCGGCGGCCTATTACATAGCGAATCCAGTCCAGATCGTGGCACGATTTTGCCAGCAGCATTGGCGATGATTGCGCTTCGTTGCGCCAGTTGCCGCGCACAAACGAATGCGCCTGATGCCAGAAGCCCACCGGCTCCAGATGTTGCATGCTCACAACTGTACCAATCCGCCCGGCCTCGACCAGGCGTTTAAGCGCCTGGGTGTAGCGGGTGTAGCGCATCACATGGCACACTGCCAGCATCACACCGTTGCGCTGCACCGCTGCTACAATCTGGCGGCAATCATCGGCGGTGGGAGCCATAGGTTTTTCCAGGAGCAGATGGTAGCCACGCTCGGCAAAGGCAATTGCCGGTTCAGTGTGCATTGCATCCTGCGTGGCGATAATAACACCATCGGCGAAGCGTGGCCGCTCGGCCAGGACGCGCCAGTCGTGGACGACATTCGCGGCGGGGATATTGTGCAGCGCGGCCAGCTGCTCGCGCTGGAAATCGCGCGGCTCGGCCACTGCCACGATCTGCGCTGCGCCAGGGTAATGCTGGGCATAGCGCGCGTATTGCGCACCACGATTGCCAGCGCCCACAATCAGCAATCGCACTGGCGACGAAGGGGTAGCCATTATCGGCCCGTTTCTTCTGTGTTGAGCACTACCACAGTTGCGAGCGAATCGCGCCCAGCAGTAGGCAGCGTCAGCGTGATGGCATTGCCGTTACGCGTAATGGTTACAGGTATTCCATCAGTAAGCAGCTGCGCGTTCAGACCTGCAGGCGGCGCACCTTGTAGGGTAACCGTCTGGGCGTCGTTCAGCACCAGGACATAATGCGTATTGTCGCGGCGGGTAGTTACTGCGTCTGTCGTCGGTATGAAGCTACCAGCGCGAGTACCATAGATCGCCGTGCCGTTGCGTGCCAACCAGGCACCAACTTTGCGCAACCGCGCAGCCTGTTCGGGCACAATCTTGCCATCGGGGCTTGGCCCTACATTCAACAGCAGGTTGGCCCCGTCGCTGGCTGCGCGGGCTAGCGTATGCACCAGCTGGCGGGCCGATTTCAGGTTTGTGTCGGCGCGATGGTAGCCCCAATGGTCATTGATCGTCATGCATACTTCTAGCGGCTTGCCCACCTGCGGCCCAGTCACATTAAAGCCAGCGGTGTTCTGGCCCGGTAAATCTTGCTCAAAGCCTTGAATATCTTCACCTGGCAGCGGCGTTGCATGGCGATTATTTAACACAACGGCGTTTGGTTGCAGCGTATGGATCATGGAATACAGCGCTTTATAGCGAAATGGCCCACCTGGTACGAAATAGGCATCGTCGGCAGTGAACGTATGGTGCGGCCAGTCGCCATCGAACCAGATGCAGGCGATTTCGCCATACTTTGTACACAGCTCGCGCACCTGGCCGTGCAGAAATGTCAGGTAATCGGCCCAGTGCTGCCCGCTTTCGCGTCGAAAGCGATAGGCCGGATGCCGCCAATCGAGTAGCGAAACGTAGAAGCCCAGTTTCACACCGTGGCGCGTGCAGGCGGCTGCGAGCTCGGCGATTGGGTCGCGCCCAAAAGCAGTGTTTGTGATCTTGTAATTGCTCAGCGCCGTATCGTACATACTAAAGCCATCGTGGTGGCGGCTGGTAATGACTATGTAGCGCTGCCCAGCATCGGCAGCAAGCTTTACCCAGGCATCAGCGTCGAACGCAGTTGGGGAAAACCGCTCGGCCAGGCCCGCATACTCTTGCGGCGCGATGCGCTCGTTGTGCATCACCCACTCGCCACGGCCCAATAGGGCATACAGCCCCCAGTGAATAAACATGCCAAAGCGGGCAGCTTCGAACCATGCTAGCCCTTCGGGCGAAACCTGCATCGGCGCATCCATACAACGAGCTTATCCTTTAACCGCGCCAGCGGTCATACCCTTCTCAATGCGGTCGTTAAAAATCAGGTAGACCACCAGGGTCGGGATCATCACGATTGTCACTGCGGCGAACAGGCCGCTCCAGTCGCTGCCATAGAACTGCTTAGCCTGCAAATAGTACAAACCTTGCGACAGTACATAATGCGTGTTGCCGGTTTCATTGGTGATCATCAAGGTATTTGGCAAAATGTACTGGTTCCACTGCCCCAGGAAGTTGAAAATACCCATGGTGATCAGGCCTGGCTTGGCGAGCGGTAGGTACACGCGAAAGAAAATATCGTACTGGTTTGCGCCGTCAATCAGGGCCGCTTCGCCTAGCTCGCGCGGTAGGGTTTTGAAGAAATTGATCAGGAAGAATGTCGTAAACGAGAGCGAGAATGCAACGTACACAAGAATCAGGCCGTGGTACGTATCGAACAGGCCCAGCTTTTGAGTAACAAAGTAGAGTGGCACTAATGCC
This sequence comes from Chloroflexi bacterium SZAS-1, assembly GCA_018266315.1. GTDB lineage: Bacteria > Chloroflexota > Chloroflexia > Chloroflexales > Roseiflexaceae > Kouleothrix. Next base: position 7,904 of record JAFEAS010000049.1, read on the forward strand.
AGGAACAAGGGGAAGATCATGCCTACCAGAAAGAGATTGGTAATAAACCCACGCCCACGAAACTCGAAACGTGCCAGCACATAGGCTGCCATTGCCGAAAGCAACAGCGTGAGGAACAGCGCGGGAATCACAATAATCAGGGTGTTAATAAAATACTCGCCAATGCGCGCCGTTGTCCAGGCACGGGCAAAATTGTCCAACACCGGTGTGGCTGGCAGTGCCCACGGGCTGAAGAAGATTTCCTGGTCGGTTTTGAACGATGTCATTACGGCCCAGAGCATTGGGAAGATGACAATCACCGCCCAGATGCTCAGGATGACATAGATTGCTATTTTTGCCAGCACCACGCTCGGGCTAATGCGGTGGCCGGAAGTTGTAGATGCAGCGGGTTGGCTTGTCGCAGTTGCCATGTGTATACCCCTTTATACGCCGGATTTGGATGTCAGCGCCGTTCGAGCTATCTATTAAACTCTGTGTTTAGAATTCGAACGACTCGCGGGAGGTGAAGCGCAGGCTCACCACCGACAAGACAAAAACCAGAATGAGTAACACCAGGCCCATGGCCGTGGCATAGCCAAACTGCCCATCGCTAAATGCGGTTGAGTAGAGATACGTTGGCACAACATCTGCGGCGCGGCTCGGGCCACCAGTGCCATTTGTCATTACGGTTACGGGCGCAAATAGATCCATTGCACCAATTGCCAGAAACACGATCGCAGTGCGAATGGTATCCCACAGCAGCGGCACCGTCACATTCCAAAACTTCACCCACGAGTTAGCGCCATCAAGTTCGGCGGCTTCGTAGAACTCGGGCGGAATACCCTGCATACCAGCGACAAACAGTACCATATAGAAGCCCACCGATTGCCACACCACCATGGCGAGCACTGCACCAAACACGGTGCCGCGGTCGCCGAGCCAGGG
>JAFEAS010000049.1:8901-38331 GCA_018266315.1 Chloroflexi bacterium SZAS-1
GCAAACTTGATGCCCTGTGTAAACAGAAAGGCGAAGAACAGCGCAATGCCAATGACGACCGGCGGCAATACTACCAGCGCAATCCCATTATGGCGCAGCGCATTCCAGAACTTTTCGTCGGCGTAGAGCTTAATGAAGTTGTTCACACCGTTGAAGCGAATATTTGCTGAAAGGCCGCTCCAACGGGTGAAGGCGAACACCGTTGCCGAAAGGTAGGGAATGAGTACAAACGTGGTATATAACAGTAGCGGCAACGCTAGAAATGAGGCAATCAGGCCGTTTTTCCCGCGATCCATACGCCCTCATTAGACATAGCGCGTAGCACGAGGCCTTGTACAGGCCCTCGCACTACGCACTACGTGATTGTCATTATCAGCGCTTGAATTTCTTAATATCGGGGTCGGCTGCGACGGTATCGGCCGCCTTCTGCATGTTGCTGATGAAGTCGGCTGGCTTGATGGTGCCAGTCATCAATTCGCCGGTGCGCTGCTCGATCTCTTTGTTGAGCTGGCTGTACCAGTTGGTGAAGTTCATGTTGATTGTCACGCCCTTCGAGGCATCGGCCAACGCCACGCCAGCTTTCATGCCTTCGGAGAGCTTGGCACCCTCGGTGCCACCACTCACGGGCATAATTGCGCGCACATTCTCGGCAAAGTACTTGGACGATTCCTTCGAGAGCAGGGCGCGCAGGTATTCCATGCCACCTGCCGTGTTCTTGCCCTTGGCCGGGACGATATAGGTCTCGCCGCCATTGCCATTCACGGCGTTCTGGTCGCCCTTGCCATCGGCATAGCCGGGAATGTTCGATACCGTCATGTTGAAGTCGGCCGGAGTAGTGGTCTTCATCTCGTTCTCAAGCCAGTTGCCGCAGGGGATGAACACCGCCTTGCCCTTCAGCCATTCCGTCTGCGACTCAGTGTGCGTCAGGCCAGCGGTGCCAGGCATGATGTAGCCCTTATCCCACAGCTGGTATAGGTCTTCCGTGGCGCGGAGCACCGCCGGGTCGCTCCAGGCGTTTGGCTCGAGGTTGTCGAGCTTCTTGATGACATCGTCGCCGCCGGCATAGTACACCAGCATGTTCCACACAATACCCCAGATATAGTAGGGGTATCTCCCCTGGTAGGTCCACGGCGACTGCTTGCCATCCTTCTTGATCTGCTCGCAGAGCGTGAGCATATCGGCCCAGGTCTTGGGGTAGGTGTAGCCAGCCTTCTCGAACGCGGGCTTAGAATACCAGATGCCCGAGATGGTGAAGGCGATATTCACGCCATACTGCTTGCCATCGAAGATTGCGCTGGTCTGCGATCCAGGGAACAGTGTATCGCCAAACGTCTTTCCGGGGGTATCCCACGAAGGTGCCGCCAGCAAGGGCGCCAGGTCGAGCAGCTGCTCTTCGCGTACCAGGTCGCTCATTGGGATGAGGTTCGCACCCGAGTTGTCGATCACGTCGGGTGGGTTCCCGGCGATGAAGCGCGGCTGAAGTGTTTCAGTTACCTTCTGAACACTCTGAATTTTGACCTTGACATCGGGGTGTGCCTTTTCAACCATCTGCCCGGCATACTTAATGTAGTCGTCGCCGAAGCCACCGGCAAAGAACACGCCATCTACATCACCGGCTGCAACATTCAGTGGGTTACCTGCGGCTGAGCCACCTGCGGCGGCAGCGGTGGGGGCGGCAGCGGCAGCCGTAGGCGCAGGGGCCGCGGCGGCGGTAGGCGCTTCAGCTGCTGGGGCGGCGGTAGGTGTAGTTGCGGTTGTGCCGCCACACGCTGCAAGGATTGCACTGAACACTGCGCCACCGCCCGAGTATGCGGTGAGCTTGAGGAATTTGCGCCGAGACATCTCTTCACGCGAAGTCATGAGTAACACCCTTTCTGTAAGAATGGCCTTTCGGATGCCACCAGAGGGTACCACGCGACGCGGCAGCCAGGCCGGGCGTGGGCCGAAGGAAGGGTTGTGTGGTGTGCAGAACGCTCCTTTCGTGCCGCATTGGCAGTGCCGCCAGATGCGATATGGCGGTTCGTTATATCGCACATACCGGCGGGGAGGAATCATATCCACACATCGCCGGATGGACACGATTTAGCTACACACTGAGGCGTGTGTTTCTCGTGCTGCTATTAATCACAAAATGTCAAAACAGGGTTGAGAAATGATTGTTTACGACGCGATAGTAGCATATTGCTGGATGATTGTCAAGCCATGATTAAGGAAGCGTATTGGCAAGTAATCCCCGATATGAATGGCTTTCTAATGGCAAATAATCGAGTATCAACCCGAAATAGTAACGGTGAAATATAATGATTGATTATGATTTTTTTATGGTGTTTTGCGAAATATTGTAGGTAAGCTTGTGGTAACGTCGGGACAGATTATTCTACAGCAAAAGGGTGGACAAGTGATTCGTCGTACCAGTATCCTTCAGTGCCACGCTGCGCCAGGCTTGCTTACCAGCTGCCCTCGGCTCTAACATTCGTAATGGTGGATTAGCGTACAATAGGGCAATGATACGTGCTATACGCAGGAGGCTTTGCGATGCCAGAAGCGCACGACGCACCTGACTATATTGCGCTGGTTGAAAGCTGGCAGCCCGATTTTGCGGCAGCTTATGCTCGTGACGAGCGCAATGCCCGCCGCCAACCCTTTGGTGAGTACTGGCGATGGGTGAAAGCCTACTTGCTCGAAGGTGGCGCAGGGAATGCTGGCTGGCTCGTGCAAAGCGCCACCTTGTTAGCTGCTGTGCGCGACTCAGCGGCGCGGGCGCGTTTAGCACCGCTGCTTGAAGAAACTGGCCGCCGCATTGCGGGCGAATGGGCGAAAGATAGCGCGTACCGCCGCATCTACTCCACCTTTTTGCAAGGTCGCCCTAACCTGGTTGAGTGGGGGCGGGTACTACAGCGGGCGGCGAACCGCGACAAGGGCGATGGGCAGGCGATCGAGGCGGCGGTGCGTAGTATTGTTGCCGAGCTGGATACCATGCTTGGGCCAGCGCACTAGCGTGGTACAGCAACCATTACCAGCTGTTGCTGTTTTGCCACAGCACCGCGCTATGCCGATGCTATAGTCGCTAGAGACGCATCGTATCAGTTGCAGCGAGGTGTGCGCTATGGAAGAAATACTCCAACCTGATCAGGCCCTTGCGCCGCTCTATATTCTCTCTGGTGGCGCGGGCGCGCTTGGCAAGCATATTGTGCGCGTGGCGCTGTCGCAATTCCCCGGCATGTGCCCCGAAGTGATTGTACTGCCGCATATCGGTACTCCCGATCAGCTGGTAGAAGCGCTTGAGCTTGTCGCGAACCGGCGTGGCACCATTATTCACACACTAGTTAACCCGCGTATGCGCGCGCTGCTGCTTGAAAAAGCTGGCGCAGCGGGCTTGAAAACAATTGATACGATTGGCGACCCGCTGCAGCAATTATCTGAGCTATTCGCCCGCGTGCCATTGGGCCAGCCTGGCCTTTACCAGGGCGCTGAAGAAGCCTACCTTGAGCGGATTAAGGCGATTGAATATACCGTTGAGCACGATGACGGACGCAACCATAATCAGCTCGATCAGGCCGATGTCGTGCTCACAGGCCTGTCGCGCGTAGGCAAAACGCCGCTTAGCATCTACCTCTCGGTGTTGGGATGGAAGGTGGCGAATGTACCACTAGTGCGCGAAGTACCGCCGCCGCCCGAGCTATTCGAAGTCGACCGGCGGCGGGTGGTGGGCTTGCTGATTGATGTGGATATGTTGATGGAGCATCGCCGCTGGCGGCAGCGTAATTTTGGCGGCATGGGTGGCCAGGCATATTCCGATCCCGAAGAGTTATATAATGAAATCGAATATGCGCGGCGCATCTTCCGCAAGGGTGGGTTTGCAGTGATCAATGTGACCAACAAGCCGATTGAGGAAAGCGCCGACCAGGTGATTGCATTGATCAGCCGCTATTTCGAGCACCGGCTGCGCGTACCCGCGTTGATTGGGCGCTGACGTGCTGTGGCAACAGGGCCCGGCGGGAACAGCTGTTTACCTGGCCTTCCCAGCCAATACACTGGTTCGACTATCAACAGCGGTAAGTTCGGGGGTGGCACAGGCCGCTCCCATTTTTTTGTCCTAGTCCCCTATGCTCTCTATGCAACACGCTGTGCATCAGATTGAGTATGACGCCAAAAAGGGTAGCAGCCCTGGCTTGCACACTATCCATCGAGTGGACTGCGCACACCCTGCCCACCACGATTGAGCACATGCGTGTAGATCATCGTGGTTTTAAGGTCACGGTGCCCTAATAGCTCTTGCACAGTGCGAATATCGTAGCCATTTTCGAGCAGGTGGGTGGCGAAGCTGTGCCGAAAGGTGTGGCAGCTGGCGGGCTTGGTAATGCCGGTTGCCCGCACAGCCTCGCGCACTGCGCCCTGAAGCCCGCGCTCGTCACGGTGGTGGCGGCGGAACAGCTCGCTACGTGGGTCGAGCGAAATGCGGTCGGCTGGGAAGACGTATTGCCAACCAAACTCGCGCTCGGCGTTGGGGTATTTGCGCGCCAGGGCAAATGGTAGGTATACCGCGCCATACCCGCGCCGCAAATCGTCGGCGTGGGTGTGCTGCACCAGGAACAGTTGCTCACGCAGGGCATCGTGCAGGCTATCTGGCAACATGGTAAGCCGGTCGCGCATGCCTTTACCATCGCGCACGGTGACCTGGCGCTGGGTAAAATCAATATCCTTTACCCGCAGCCGAATACATTCCATCAGGCGTAGCCCGCTGCCATACAGTAGCTGGGCCATCAGGCGATGCACGCCCGCCATATGGTTGAGCACGGCGCGCACCTCATCGCGCGTTAGCACGGTGGGTAGGCGGTGGGGTGTTTTCGCCGAGATGACGTTGCCAGGCTCATCAATCGCGATATGCAGTACATCGCGATATAAAAACAATAATGCACTGCGCGCCTGGTTCTGGGTTGATGCCGCAACCTGTAGCTCGACCGCCAGGTAGGTGAGGAATGCACCAACTGCATCCGGGCCAAGCTCACGTGGGTGGCGCAGCCGATGAAAGCGCACGTAGCGTGCGATCCAATCGATGTAGCTGTCTTCGGTGCGGCGCGAGTAGTGTTTGCTGCGAAGCACGTTGCGCACCTGATCAAGCAAGCGTGGCGGCGACGTCATGGTGTTCTCACCTGAAAGCGTGTATTGCCTGTAGTATAGCACTGGCTGTTTGGTTTGTCACATGTGGTAGTTGGCATATAAAGCCGTCGGCAATCTATTGCTAACGGGATAGTGCGCTACCATCATAAAATAGCGCGGGGAGCAGCCTTCGTTGAGTGTATGCTCAATCCGTCTGGATTCCCTGGTTTCTCTTGGCAGGCGCCTGCCTATGCCAGGTACCGCTGGTGCGAGCGCCTTGTGGTTACAGCCGCTTGGATTGTTCTTTTAATCTGACATGAAGTGCATGAACATATCAACAAATGCGCCCCCAAACGCCAGGCACAGCCCAATGATAAATAATATCAGGGTTCTACGGTAATATTGCTCGGCCTTGTTACGCGGGTAATTCATATAGAGGATGCGGAATAAGCATATGATTAGCAGTAGCGCGCCGCTTAACAGGCATATGGCAATCATATAGGCCAGCCAATCGCCTGATGGTGTGTCTTGCTTCACCCAGGTAGCTGCGAAGTTCAAAATAAATCCGAGGATAATGCCTGTGGCAGTTACCATCGGCTGCCGGTATGCCTGAATCTTGTCTTCCATGACGCATCCTATGCTTTAAGATGTTCGCTTGTTATGTACCAGCATGCTGCAGCACACTTAGTTGCCACTTCTTCGTTAATAGCAGGGCTTCAGCAGTCGGTGTTGCCTGCGGCAGATCGGTACGTTCTTTCTTTTCGCGTGGAGCGCGAAAAACCCACGCACATACGGTTGAAGTACCATGTGTTTGCGAACGTGCGGCTATGAGGGGCATCAAGCCAGCATTTCCCTGGCCGCCCGCAAACCAGAAAGATAAGCACCGTGCGCTGTCCCAAAATAATCTTGCTCTGTGGCTTCGCCGGCAAAAAACAGCTGTTTCCCCAAAGGTTTCGCCAGATCTTTACGCAAAGCGGGCGATGCGCCTACAGGGTTAAATGAGTACGAACCCGCCGCAAATGGATCGGCTGCCCAGCGCGTGATCTGGTAATCTATTGGCTCGGGTATGCCTGGGCCATAGATCGTCTTCAGGGTTTGCATGGCGCGTGCCACAATCCGCTGATCCGACCATGCCTCAATCTCGCGCCCATAGTCGGCAGCGTTAAACCCTAACAGTATTGGCATGTTCGCCGCCCTCAAAAAGCTAACCCACTCAACCCACTCGCCGTGCATCACAGGAATATATTCCAGCCAGTCCACATTGGCCGGCCAGAAGGCTTTAGCAAAGCGCAGATAGCATTTATTCAGAACGCCCATTCCCAACCCGGTGATAGCCGCCTGCTTTGTCGATGGCAGCGCGGGTACAAAATGTACCTTTCCAGATTGCAGAACGCCCAGTGGCAAGGTGACCAACACCTGGTCGGCGAGGAATGTTGTTGTACGGGTTACGATGCGCACAGGCGACTGCCCCCAATCGATTGTTTGTACCACCTGCCCCAGCTCAACGTGCAGGTTGCGCGCCAGATATTCGGTGATGACCCGATAGCCATTGGCAAAAAGCACATCATCGCCCGAAAACTCTTTGCCGCTGTCGTACCATTGTGTCGAGAGGCGATGCGCACTACCAGAATATTCCTGCTCGATATCGCTGCTCAGAATAAAGTTAAGGAAGCGGCACGTCTGTAGGTAGGATGGCTCATTCTTAGCAAGCAAAGGCTCAACAACATGGCGGATGGAATCGTCTTTATCGTTGTTTTGCGCCTTTTGGAGTGTATCAAAAAGCTGTGTTCGTATTTCTTCCAAGCGCTTTTCTTCAGCCGAAGAAAGCGGCTTTCCAGTGCTGTTATATGTGATGTAGTTGTCGTAGCTTGTTGGCAGGCGTTTAGCGCGGACGGTATCAGCCAGTGCAGTTAGGGGATTGCCTTTGATGCCATGGATCCAGCTCGCCCCCAAGTCTAATGGCATATCCGGCCATTTCGTACTTGTCCATATACGTCCCCCAATTCGATTGCGCGCTTCTATCACTACAACCTGGTGCCCCTTTGCCTGAAGCTGTTGTGCAGCCGCAAGGCCAGCCAAACCCGCGCCAATCACGACGATCCGCTTGTTGCGTTGAGCACGTGCCGCATCAACTGCTGTGATTTGCTGTTCCTCTGTTGACCAATGCAGCAATAGTACACTCAGGACTTTCAGAAAATCACGTCTTTGCATAAATGGCCTCAGCTCCTTGTTGCATGTCAAATATAACTAAGACTTTCGCTTAATGGTTGATATGCCTGTGGCAGCAAGGTACTTTTTTCTTGGTGATTTTTTTGTGCTCCACCTAAAACATCACCAAGAACAAGAAGAATTTGCTTGAGTAGGCGAAAGTCCTAATAACGCTGTACAGCAGCGATATGCGCTGGTCGAGTGAAATATAATGCGCCCATTAGGGACATATCATCGAGCGAATCGGGCATAAACCTTGTATGGCAGGCATACAAAACCGTCGGCAACTGGGCTGCCGACGGTTTGCTGCTTAGGTTGCTTTATGGTGCTAATGCGCCAATCGGGCCAGGCGCATCGGCAAGTTTTGCCCGCTGGCCGTTGCCACCCACATCCCAGAACCAGAGCGTGCTTGGGCCGCTGCTGGCAGCCAGCGGGCCGCGCGCGCCAGCGTTCGGCTGCTGAAGTGTGGTGTATGCCAGCCCGGTGCCAACCATCTGAGCTGCGCCAAAGCTTCCAAGGGTTGTGCCCGCCGCAATGGTGCGGTCGTCGCCTGTCTTGGTATTGAGCGCGTGTACGGTGTAGCTTTGGGCAACCGTACTTTCGCAGGCGCTGGTCAGGTAAAATAGCGTGCCATCACTACCCCAGGCCAATGGCCGATTCCAGTAGCCGCCAGTTACCGGCGCAATCACATTCGTATCTGCCGTGGGCGTGGCCTGGCTAGTGGCTTGTGGTGTTGGCGTAGGGCGTGTTCCCGGCAGCTTCATTGGCAACCCATCGGGGCCAATCACCTGCAGGTCGGCACCGCCTTGAGTACGTAGTGCTTCTACCGCAATTGCACTGCCGTCAGGGGCAGCAATTGGGCGGCTAAGCGCCACATACGTGCTGCCGCGCTGAAGCTCGGCCCCAATGTCGCGCTCAGCACCATCGGTAGTATGTAAGAAAATTGTGCTGCGGCCATCTTCGGCCTGCGCGGCATACACCAGCCGCCCATCGCCGAGCCATTGGGGGGCGAATCGGCTCCATTCGTCGGCTTCGGGTGTGATACGCTGCTCGTTGTCTCCGGCGCTTGCCACCGTCCAGATACTGAAGCGCGGTGGGTTCGCCCCCGTTTCATCAACCGTGAAGGCAATTGTCTTGCCATCGGGCGCGAACACCGGGTCGTCGCACGATAGGTTTTGCAGCGCGAGTGCCTGCGGGTTCTTACCATCGAAATCGGTGAGCCATAGCGTGCGCGGCGCAACTCGGTCGCCAACATCGGTGCCTGGTGCAACGGCGCAGAAGGCTACCTGCTTGGCAGTGGGGCTAGCGGCCAATGCGCTGACATCGCCAAACTGCTCTTGCCCAGATTGATTCTTACGCGTGTCTTTGGTGAGGTTTGTGGCTTTACCATCGGCAAATTTCCAGGCATCGCCGCCCTGCACGTAAAATATAGGTAGGGCGGGTTTGGCATCGCCACTCGCTGGTAGCGCCAGCATGTCGTTATTCGCGCCGATGGTGCCAGTCTTCCCAATATCGAGCACCAGACGGTAGGGGTTGCTCTCAAGCTTCAGTCGGTAGGGCAGCGCCTGCTCTAGCCCAAAGGCCAGCGTCGCACCGGCATCGGCTGAAGGGTTAGCGCGCAATTCAAGGCTTTTTAGCAAGGTGGTACCCGAAAGCGCCAACGTCGGGCTAATGGTTGTTGCTTTGAACGCGCTATCGTGCAACCAATCGCTGAGCGCAATATGCAGGCTATACGCGGCTGCCGGGCCAGGCGCAGCGCCGGTGTCGTCGGCGGCGGCGAGGCATTGCGCAACTGCGTGCGGTGGTGCCGAGTCATTGGGGATGGTCAGCCCAATCGTCACACGCTCGAAAGCCGGTTCGATTGTTGTGGTAATTGCCGTAATGCGCGCCGAGAAGCGCCCACCATCAGCTGCGCCAGCGACCTGGCTGCACAGGCTGAACCCTGCCAGCGCCGGGTTGGGCGTAGCGGTTGGTGGCAGCGGTGTGACGGTGGCAGTCGGCAGTGGGGTAGCGCTTGGTGCGGTGGTGGCGGTGGGCGATGGCCCGGTTGTTGGGGTAAGCGTTACGGTAGGCGTATTGCTTGGTGTGGCCGATGGTGTTGTGGCCTCAAGCGTCTGCCGCGTTTTGATCTGCTCTTGTTCGGCAATCGATTGTTGCTCGCAGCCTGAAGCAAAGAACAGAGCCAGGCACACAAGGGCTATAAATAGATGATGACGTTTCATAGAATACGCAGTAAGCAGTTGGCAGTCGGCACCCGGCGGGCTGTTGCCTTCCCGCTGGCTGCACGCTGGCAACTGCGGCTAGTCCCCCGGCAGCACGACTTTGATCCAGCCGCGCCGCATGGCGTATACCACCGCCTGGGTGCGGTCGTTCACCGCCAGCTTACGCAAGATCGATGAAACATGGTTTTTCACCGTCTGGTTGCTAATATCGAGCTGCAGCGCAATTTCTTTATTGGTGCGCCCGGCAGCGACCAGATCGAGCACTTGCAGCTCGCGCGGTGAGAGTGGTGAGTAAATGCTCTGGGTATCTTCATCGACGGCCATCTGGCGAAAGGCCATCATCACCTGGGCGGCAACATCGGGGAGCGAGAGCACTAAATCGTTGATCGGGTAATCGCCATGACGCACCTGGTTAAGCACACGCAAAAGCTTATCGGGCGCGATATTGCGGGGTTGGTATGCGGCCACCCCGGCCCGAATTGCTTTCACGACCTGCTGCCCATCCATCGATGCACTGAGCAGTACAATGCCAACATGGGGATGGGTACGCTTAATCGCGCGTGCCACTTCCAGGCCATTGACCCCAGGTAGGTCTGTTTCCATAAGTACCAGATCGGGGTCGGTATAATCAACCAGCTGGATTGCTTGCTGGCCGTTGCTGGCCTCGCCCACAATCCGATATTCCGTGGAGTGCGTAAGCGCGTGGCGCAGCCCTTCACGAAAGATTGCATGGGCATGGACGAGTACGATTGAGGTTGGACTCACCTCCACCTCCTGACCAGCAGCTCGCGGAGTTTACCTTGTGTCACGAGTGTGTTGTGCTATTGTGGGCGATGTAGCGTAAAGCAAACAATAGCCACAACTCAGGAAAATGTGCGCTCCATAGCGCTGAACGTGCCTTATCCACAAAGGCTGCGTTTGTTGTTCTACAACGGTATTCTTTGCCATTATACCTGATAAGAAGGCTTTACACAAGCGACCCAACACGCGCCATTTGAACTATACAATAGCTCAGCGTACTACGGCGCTGCTGCGCTCGAAGCGCCCGGCGCGTGCCCCAGGCACCGGTACAGCGTTAAGAATATCATTCATTACCACGCTGGCAGTGATATTGCGGATACGTGCTGCCGGGCTAATAATCAGGCGATGCCCGAGCACGGGTTCGGCCAGCAGCTTTACATCATCGGGAATGACATAATCGCGCCCATTGAGCGCTGCTGCGGCCTGCGCCGTGCGATACAGCCCCAACGAACCGCGTGCGCTCGCGCCGAGGTACACATCTTCGTGATGGCGGGTGGCAGTGGTGAGCGCCACAATATACTCTTCAATCAGCTCATCAACATACACTGATTTTATCTGCTCCTGCAAATCGAGGAGCTGCTCGGCAGTAAGTACCTGTTCAACCGCATCCAATGGGTGATTTTGGCGCTGGCGGCGCAGAATCATGATCTCGTCCATTTTTTCGGGGTAGCCCAGATGAATACGCAACAAAAAGCGGTCGAGCTGCGCCTCGGGCAGTGGGAAGGTGCCTTCGTACTCGATCGGGTTCTGGGTTGCTAGCACAATAAATGGCTTCGGCAGCGGGTAGGTCGTGCCATCGACAGTGATCTGGTGTTCTTCCATGGCTTCGAGCAGCGCGCTCTGGGTTTTGGGGGTCGCGCGGTTGATCTCATCGCCAAGAACAATCTGGGCAATCACCGGGCCGGGGCGAAACTCGAACTCGCGCGATTGCTGATTGAAGATCGAGATGCCAGTCACATCTGAGGGTAGGAGATCGGGCGTGAACTGGATGCGTTTGAAGCTGCAGCCAATCGAGCGCGCGATCGTTTTTGCCAGAGTGGTTTTGCCGGTGCCGGGCACATCTTCTAGTAGAACATGGCCTTTACACAATAGTGCAATCAATACAAGCTCAACGGCCTTGCGTTTGCCTACAATCACTTGCTCAACATTTGCGGCCACCCGCTCAACCGCCTGTTTAATATCCTCCATATGGCCCCTTATGCGTTTCTTTTTCAGGTTTTTGGCGATACACTGCGGCAGTATAACACATGAACTGCGGCCAAACCAAGATGTTAAAAGTGTTAAACACACAACGAGAGATGCGCGTACATATACGGCATCCCTCGTTGTTCAAGGCTATTCTGGTGTGCGGTTCACCGCCTTATGCGATAGTTTCTTCCACTGGTTCCGCGTCGTCGGCGGGAGCAGGCTCGGGCAGGCGTGCGCGGTTGCGTAGCCGTAGGCCACCGCCAATTGCGCTAGCACCGAGGGCGGCGAGCAGCCATACTGGCGAGAGGTCGCCACCGGTGTTGGGCAGCTGGGCAGGTTTGCCGCTTGGCGCTGGTGCCGCCGCGCCTGGCAGTGTGCCGCCAACCACGATTCGGCCCTCAACTTGCGGGTTCACTGGAGAATGGGCCAGGATATACTCGGTGGTGACATCAACATCGAGCAGGCCCGTGTCGTACTTGTTCGTGCCTTTGGTCAGCACGGTGTAGCCGTCGCCGCCAGCCACCAGGAAGTTGATCGTCGCCGCGCGGTAGCTGGCCGCCGGATCGAGGGTCGTAAAGCCGCCTTTGCCATCGCCAATTTGTACGCCGGTCACGCGGTCGCCTACCGGGCGGGCGGGGTCGTAGCTGTAGCGCATATTTGCAACTTGCATGAAGCGCCCGGCAACGGTCTCTATCTGGCTAACGCCATTTTCGAGCGCTTCTTTCAGCTGTGCGCCGGTGAGTGTTACCAGCGAAAGCTGGTTGCTGAACGGCTGGACATCGAGCAGCTCGCCGAGGGTGATCGGGCCTGCATCGATACTGGTACGAATACCGCCGCCGTTCATCAGGCCAATCACTGCGCCGAGTGGGCGGCCCTTCGCCAGCAGCGCATCGGAAATCAGGTTGCCCAGGTTGGTTTCTTTGGTGCGTACATCGTTGCGGGCACCATTCAGCGCAACTGCGGCGACACCCGCCGGGGCGGTGCGCAGGCTGGCAAGCGGCTGGGCCAGCACCTTAATGCGGTTTTCAAGCGCGCCATCGGGCGTGATGCTGGCCGCGACTTCGGTAGGCCGGGCACCGAGCACATTGGTAATATCGCCATTCGCATCGAAGCCGACCGTCAGGTCGCCGAGCCAGCGGCCCCACTCCCAATCAGTCGCCATCACCACTGGCTTGCCCGAGGGCGAAGCAATAACTTCGGGATAGGGCTTGGTTGCATCCGGCGGCTTAATCATCGGCCCCATCGGGGTGTGCGAGTGCCCGCCGATGATCACCTGAATACCATCGACCTTGCGTGCAAGCTCGCGATCGAAGGTAATGCCGATATGGGTGAGCGCAATGATCTTATTGACGCCCTGCGCCTTCAGCTCGGCTACCGCCTTCTTTGCAGCCTCGATATAGTTGGTAAAGGTAATGCCCTGGCCCGGGCTAGAAACCTCGGGTGTTTCTTCAGTGGTCAGGCCGAAAATGCCGATCTTCTCGCCGCCAATTTCTTTAATAATCCAGGGCTTGTACAGGCCATGAATCGGCGATGATGGGTCGGTGACGATATTGGCGCTGAGCACCGGGAATTTGGCCTGCTTGATGAAGCTTGCCAGTGGCACCGGGCCTTTGTCGAATTCGTGGTTGCCGATTGTCATCGCCTCGTAGCCCAGGTAGTGGTAGAACTCAAGGTCGGCCAGGCCCAGGTATTGGTTGAACCACAGTGTACCCTGGAAGATATCGCCAGCGTCGATCAGCAGCTGGTTGCCGCCCTCATCGCGGATCGCGTCGATGAGCACCTTGCGGCGCGAAACCCCGCCGTGAATTGGTGCAACTGGCGTTCCACCCGTGACCGGCTCGATGCGCGCGTGATGATCGTTGGTGTGGATAATTCGCAGCTTGAAGGTTTCGGGGCCTGCGGCATGCGCAAAGGTGATGCCGGTGCACGCCCACGCTAGCGTGCTGCCGCCCACAGCCATGTACCGGATGAATGAGCGTCGCGAGATTTCGGCCATGATCTCCCTCCGTATCAATGCGGCTGAGTAGATAAGAACAGTTGCAGCCAGACAGAGTCGCAACTGCACAAAGTTTCATGTACAGGACTTACCCGGTGCCTCCATAGCGCACGGATTGTACCGCGCTGCCGCAGGCAAAAACACCGATCGCGAAAATCCCGTAAATGGCAGGATTTTCACTGACCCAGGCAGCTGCTTCATTCCCCTGGTGATGTTTTGTGCGTAACGTAAACAATAACCAGGGAAAGGAAAACAATACCTTGCTGCCGGAGATACAGACACGGCAAGCGCAAGCCCTAATTTATTGAGGTGCCAGGTGGGTTCGTAGGAATAGTGCTATATTACCATATTTCTGAGGCAGTGTAGCAGGGAAAAGATTGTCGCGCGGTAAGATTATTGTTAAGGCTGGGCAAAGCGTAACGCCTAGCCTTGCTCATGAGGTTAGGCGTTGATCTGATATAACCCTTGTTCGCTTAACTACCCAATAGGTTGAGGCTGCCAAAAACTGCTGTGCTATAGCCAGGATCGGCCCAATTCGACCAGCCATAGGGGCGGTGCTCGGCGAGTACCGGCAAGTAGGCCGGGGCGTGCCAGTAGGCATAGGCAATTTCCCATCCCGAACGATTGGCAGTATTCACGCAGTGATTTGTGCTGTACGGCCAGGTACACTGCTTAGCAAAGGCATCGATTGTTTTGGGTGCGAGGAAATCCCAGCCGTTTTTCAAACCAACGCCGCGCGGGGTTGTGTAGCTGTAGAGCGAGCCATCGCCCTGCCGCCGCATTATTTCGGCGAAGACGGTTTTCATACTCAGCGCGCCCTGGTTGTACGAAAGCCCATCGAGACCACGGCGATTTTCCTCGGTGAGCGAACCGTCGCGGCACATGCCATACACCCAGTCGGTGTCGGCACAGGCATCCTGAGTCGCGGCGTTCCCAATCGGGTGTTCGCCATCGAGCTTGAGTTTCCAGCTGCGCACTACTGCGGCGCGCTCGGCGGGCAGGTTGGCGTATACTGCGATGCTTAGCCACAGTACATTGCCTGCGTCGGCCCAGTTATTCTTGCGGGTTGCAGCGGCTTTAGCCTGCGGCAGCGCATGAGTACGCAGCATCGCGATCAAGGCCAGGCGGTCATCTTCACCCCAGCCCGGCGCGCCGGTGAGTAGATCGGCACCCCAGATCATCGCTGGAACCAGCCGGCTCCAGTCGAGGTTTGGCTGATCTTCGGCGGCGCTAATACCCGTGAGCGTGCGGCTCCACACGCGGATGAACTCCGCACCTTTCTGGCTATAGGTCGGGTTACCGGTAAGGCGGTAGGCCAGTGCCAGCAAGTAGGCATCTTCCGACGATTGGTTCAAGCAGTCATACCCAGTGCTGGTAGTGTAGGCTGCTACCGCGCAAGGGGTTGTGGCGAGTGCCTCGTTCGCATTGGTAAACAGCGACTTGAGAGCGCTACGCCCTGGTTCAATCCGCTGCTCGTATTGTGCGCGGGCGGGCTGCAACTCGGCGGGCTGCACAATAATGCCCAGCGGTGTGCGCGGGCGGCTGGCGATTGGCACAAATAGGCTGAATTGTTCCGCCGACTGTTCCAATCTAGCAGGTACGGGCAGGGTTTGTGGGTGCGCAAACATTGCGCCAGGTAGCAGCATTGTGAAGGTAACCAGGGTCAACGCATTGAGTATGCGAGCGCAACGGTAGGAGAAAAGGCAGGAATGAAGCACAACATTCTCCTCTAAATTTAGAACTTTTGCTTACCCAAGCAACTTCTCTATGTTCTTGGTCGTTTTGCGCATAGCGCAAAATACCATGCTGCCGCAGGCACATTAATCGGCAAGCGAAAGTCCCAGAATTATGTATTACCCCTGGAAAGCAACTCTATCATGCACAATTGAGCGAGTCAATGTCGCTAGCTGATGATACGATGAAAAATCGCTCTCAATTCGTTCATCTTGCCTAACGAGGAATAAAAGCTTACTTCTGATAAAGTGGCTACACATGTTTTGTGTGAAATGGGATAATCATGCCTCTATAGAGCCATGATTGCTACTTGCTATTGCATGAGTTTTTGGTATGATACGCATGTCGCCGAAATAATTAAGGAATGCGTATGCACCAGCTGCTCCCCCGCCTGGCGCTGACAGACAACGACACCTTTGAGGTTGCGTCCGAGCCAATCGTGCTCGATCGCGCGCGCCTGCACGAGGCCTTGCACCAGCTTGCGGCCCTCTCAACGATGGTTGCGCTGCGGCAAGCAATTGACGGGCTGTACACCCAGATCGCCGATATTCATAGCCCGTTGCATGCCCCCGATGGCATTCGCTTTGCGCCCGATTATTTGCGCGCCGAGCTGGCCCAGATTCGAGCCGCCTATACTATTGAGCGGGCGCACTATTATGTGGCGCGCCTGATCAAAGGTATGACCGAGGTACGCACTGGCGCGGTGAACGATATTAACCTCAACCGTTGGAAGGAATACGAGGATATTTATACCGATAGTTTGTGGCGGCTGAGCCGCCGCGATGGCTCGGGCGCGCACACGGCAGGCTACTGGGGCAACTTCATTCCGCAAATACCGCACCAGATGATGCGGCGCTACACGCGCGCTGGCGATTGGGTGCTCGACCCGTTCGCTGGCTCGGGCACAACCCTGATCGAGGCGCGCCGCCTGGGCCGCAACTGCCTGGGTATCGAGCTACAAGCCGACATTGCTGCGCAGGCCCGCACCCTGATTGCCTCCGAGCCGGATCGGCATGGCGTAGCGAGCAGCATCGTTACGGGTGATTGCCTGAGCGTCGATTATCCGGCGCTGCTGGCCGCACACGGCTGCCAATCGGTACAGCTCGCCATTCTGCACCCGCCCTACTACGACATCATCAAGTTCAGCGACGACCCGCGCGACCTCTCGAATGCCTCCTCGCTGGACGCGTTCCTGTCGATGATTGGCACGCTGGCCCAGCGAGTAAGTGACGTGCTCGATTCAGGGCGCTACATGGCACTGGTGATTGGCGATAAATATGCGAAGTGCGAATGGATTCCGCTGGGGTTTTATGCGATGAACGCGGTTTTGGAACAAGATTTTACCCTGAAGAGCATTGTGGTGAAAAATTTCGAGCAAACCGCTGGTAAGCGCAGCCAGGAAGAGCTATGGCGATACCGCGCGCTGGTGGGTGGCTTCTATGTCTTCAAGCACGAATATATTTTCATCTTCCGCAAACGTTAGAGGTCGATCAGCCCGAGCTGTGCCGCCCGGCTCACCGCTTCGGTGCGGTTGCCGGCGCTGAGCTTGGACAGAATAGCCGAAACGTGGAATTTTACCGTGCGCTCGCTGATGATCAGATCATGGGCGATCTCTTTATTCTGGCGGCCACGCGCCAATAATTGCAGAACCTCGTGCTCGCGCTCGGTGAGCGGCTCGGCCAGTGTGGGTGCTGGTGGCTGGCGCACCTGGCGCAGCAATCGCGCGGCAACCACCGGCTGTAACAATGAGCCGCCGCTATGCACCACCCGAATCGCCTGAAACAGCTCGTCGCGCGGCGCGCCCTTCAGCAGGTAGCCCTGTGCGCCCGCCTGCACCGCCGCCAGAATTCGCTCGTCGGTGTCGAAGGCAGTAAAGATGAGTACCCGCGCCACAGGGTTGGCCGCGCGGATCGCACGCAGTGCTGCAACGCCATCGAGCTCGGGTAGCTCAAGATCGAGCAGCATAATATCGGGCTGGAGTGTCGCGGCCTGGGCCACCGCCTGCGCGCCATTCGCCGCCATGCCAATGATCGCGAAGTCGGGCTGGGTTTCGAGCACTGCGCTCAAGCCCTCGCGCACAATCGGGTGGTCGTCGGCAATTAGGATCCGTATTGGCATAATGGGCTTACTACTTACAAGCGTTACGCAGTGGGAATTTGGGCCGGTAGCATGGAGCTTCTCTACGTGGCTTCAAGTGGATCTGCGTAGCGTGAACCGCCTGGCGTTAGGAACCAGGGATGTAGCCACACACAATCAGCTCTTCAACACTGCCGCGCTTCTGCCCATCGCAATTAATCTTACGGCTGGCTAGCACTACATCCGAGCGCACTGCGTGTGCCGCGTACAGCTCGCGTGAGAGCGGCGTGTGCGAATTACTTAGCATCACATATACGCCGCGCTCCATCAGTTCGTCAAATAATGCTGCCAGGCGGCGCTGGTCGTCGGGGCCAAAGGTTTGCCCGGTGTAGTGGGTAAACGAAGCGGTGGCGCTCACTGGCACATACGGTGGGTCGAAATATACCAGGTCGCCCGGCTCGGCGCGCGCGGCCACAGCGCCGAAATCGCCAACACACAGCTCGGTATGTTTCAGCGCGATGCTTGCGGCCCGCATATTGTCGGGGTCGCAGATCAGCGGGTTTTTGTAGTAGCCGAATGGCGCGTTGAACTGGCCCTTGTTATTTAGCCGGTACAAGCCATTGTAGCAGGTACGGTTGAGGAAGATCGTGCGAGCCGCGCGCTCGATCGGGCTGCGCTGGGCAAAATCGGGCAGGCGATCCCAGCCACGCACTTCCATAAAATAGTCGCGTTCGAGCCGGTAGCGTTCGTGTTGCTTCAGCGCGGCAATCAGCGACTCAACGTCGTCGCGCACGACCTGGTAGCAGAGTACCAGTTCGGGATTGTAATCACTGAGTGAAGCAACATCGGTGAGACGGCCAGCGTTATATAAATAGAAGAACAGCGCTGCCCCACCCACGAATGGCTCGTGGTAACGGCGAAACTGGCGTGGTAGGCGGCGCGATAGTTCGGGCAACAATTGGCCCTTGCCCCCGGCCCATTTTACAAATGGGCGCACAGCGGCAGGGGCCTCGATCGCCAGCGAGGACTGTGTCATGGTGCCAACCGGCTCTGCTACACACGCGGTCAGAGACATGGTCCCACGACAGCGCTTGGTGATTCTTAATGCCGGGCGATTATAGCATATTGCCTCCACTTTTGGTGCGTGGTAGACAACGAATATTCGCCGCTGTATAATGGTCGCTACGCTTTGTAGCTCGTATCACGAGGCGCGCATGAACCGCTTGGGTCGCAATCGCTGGCTTATCATTATCGCCGTGCTGCTCGCCGTCTGGCTCATCTGGAGCCGATTACACATTCTCTTTGTTGTCCAGCTGAATCTGTGGAGCTTATTGCTGATTGTTGGCCTTGTAGCGCTGGGCATCTATGTCGCCCTGAGGCAGCTGCGCGTACCATGACAAGTACCACCACCACAGAAGAACCAAGTGCCCGCATCACAACACCCGAGCGTCCGCCAATAGCTAGCCCGGGGGTGCGCCAGCTCACGGCTACCGAGTTCAACACGGCGATGGTACACCTCTACCGTGGTGAAGTTGGCCGGGCCAACACCTGGCGTATACGCCTCGATGGCACCACTAACTGGGCGGTGCTCACCACCGGTGCCACGCTGTCATTTGGCTTCAGCAGCGAGAAGAATACCCACGTCATGATTCTGATCAACTCGCTGTTGATTTTCTACTTCATGTATATCGAAGCACGCCGGTACATGTTTTATGATCTGTGGCGCGCCCGCGTGCGGCTCATGGAAACCGAATTTTTCGCCGAGATGCTTACCCCCGAGCGCTCCGATGAGCTTGAAAACTGGCGCCAGATACTGGCAAGCGAGCTGTTGCACCCGCGATTTAGCGTGACGCTTTGGCAGTCGCTCGGGCGGCGACTGCGACGGAACTATATCTGGATTTTTGGAGTGCTCCTGGCGAGCTGGTGTGTGAAAATTGTGATTCATCCTCATACCCCGGCCTCATTGAGCGAGCTGTTTGAACGTATGCGCATCGGCCCGATTCCACCAGTTATCGTACTGCTGATTGGCGTTGTGTTTAATTTGTTTTTGATCGTGCTCGTACTCACCACCGGGGAGCGCGCCAGCGATGAAACCACATCGCGCCAGGAAATGCGCCAGCGTATGGGCACTATGCATTCGGATTAACGATTACGCCGTTTTGTCGTGCTGGATGTGTAATTGCCACTTGAAACATGCGCAATAGTATGCTATGATACCGTTATGTTCAAATGGTTTGGTTGCTA
This sequence comes from Chloroflexi bacterium SZAS-1, assembly GCA_018266315.1. Classification (GTDB taxonomy): domain Bacteria; phylum Chloroflexota; class Chloroflexia; order Chloroflexales; family Roseiflexaceae; genus Kouleothrix. Next base: position 28,471 of record JAFEAS010000049.1, read on the forward strand.
CGATATGCCTCAGACCCCACCTGCGCCCCAGGATGTGTGTTCCCCGCTCATCGTTTTCCCAAGCCTGCTGGACAACGTGTTTTTTTCACTACAAGGAGTAGGCGAGCGATGAGCTACGCGGACAAGACCCTCACCTGTCGGGATTGCGGTTCGGAATTTGTGTTTACTGCTGGCGAGCAGGAATTTTACGCGCAGAAGGGCTTTACGAATGAGCCCACTCGTTGCCCAGCGTGCCGCCAGGCGCGTAAGTCCTCGGGCGGCGGGCGCAGCAGCTACAATGATCGCGGCGGTTATAGCGATCGTGGTGGTTATGGCGACGACGGCTACGGTAGCAGGGGCGGCTACAGCAGCGGTACCCGCGAAATGCACACCACCGTGTGCGCATCGTGCGGTAAAGAAGCGAAAGTTCCGTTTGTACCACGCGGCGACAAGCCGGTATACTGCTCGGATTGCTTCCAGCAGCAGCGCCGGTCGAGCACGCGCTGGTAAGCACGCGACGGCCATAAACAACGGCAGCCAGTTATTGAACGCTGGCTGCCGTTTTTGATTCCTCAATGGTATAATGCGCCCAGGCAAAGGGCCGGTTTTGCCACTTACGGCCTGCACCCGAAAGAAGCGTTATGCGCGCGCGTGCTGTCACTCTCATCCGTATTGCTGGTATTCCCATCCGCTGCCATTGGAGCTGGGTGGCGATGCTGGCGCTGCTTATGCCACTGCTGTACTGGCTGTATCAGCCGCAGGCTGGCGTGGTAGGTGGGTGGGTGCTGGCCGGAGCGGCGGCGCTATTGCTCTCGGTATCGGTGGTGCTGCACGAACTTGGGCATGCACTTGTGGCACGGCGGTATGGGCAGGCGGTAAGTGGTATGACGTTGTTTGCACTTGGTGGTGCGACCGAGCTTACCGATGCGCCGCCGCTTCCAGTACGCGATTTTCTGGTGGCGATGGCTGGCCCACTGGTGAGCGTTGTGCTGGCGGTGCTGTTTGTGCTGGCTTGGTGGCTACTGCCGCTGCCAATGCTTGCAATGCTATTTCTGCACCTTGCGCTGACAAATGGCGTGATGGCGCTTTTCAATCTGCTGCCCGGCTACCCGCTCGATGGCGGGCGCATGCTGTGGGCAGTGCTGTGCTTCTTAACCGACGACGCGCTTGGGGCTGCGCGTATCGCGGCACTGGCCGGGCGCATATGTGGTTGGCTGTTGCTGCTGGCGGGCATGCTCTATACCTTTAGTGTAGGCGATGCCCTGAATGGCGTAGGCATCACCCTGCTTGGCTATTTCCTGACACGCCAGGCGACAATGGCGTATCGGCGCTTCGTGGTACAGCACGCATTTTATAACGTGCAGGTTCATGATGTGATGCAGCGTGTTTTTCGCGCGGTGGCACCTGAGCTACCTCTCGACCAGTTTGTTGGCCGCTATGTCCTTGGGCAGACTGATCAGGGCTTTCCGGTACTGCTTGCGCCGGAAGAAGAAGCGCCACAGCCGCTACTGGGAATGATGACTGTGCGTAATTTGCGCCAGTTTCAGTTCAACGAGTGGGCGCGCACGCAGGTTGGCGAAGCCATGACGCCGTTGCATCGCTTGCCTACACTGCTGCCTGAAATGCCAGCTGGCGAGGCATTCCGCACCTTGCTCGAAAGTGGCGAGGAACAGTTGCCGGTGATCAAAGGCGCGGTGCTGCTCGGGGTATTGCGGCGGCGCGACCTGTTTGGGTATATCGAACGGCAGGGCCAACCACTGCGCTAGCGCACGCTGGTACAGCACTAGACAGAACTTGTCGTGTGGCATTTTTCGCTTGCAGTTGCTTTGTAGCCGGGTTGCAGGCTACTACCGTAAGCCGAAGTGCGAACCCCGCAGAAGGTGTGCTATACTGCGCATATTCTCCATTCCATGCCTGCACGGTGTTGTTTTCGCTGCTGAATGAGCAGGGCATCAATGAAGGAGCACAACCATGATCGAGCGTATCTGCCCGGCATGTCAGCATGGTAACCCGCTGGACGACCGCTATTGCGGCAAGTGCGGGGTGCCGCTTGAACGCCAGCTACCCGCCCGCCGCGATGCGGCACCGATGGTAGTTGCTGGCCGCCAACTGCCGGTTACCTGGCAGCAGTTTGGGCGCACCGTCGCGCTGAGCGCGGCGGCGGTGGTGGCTGAAGTGGGCCTCTCGTGGTTGCGCCATAAAATGGAAACAGGCACCCCCGCACCAACGGCGCTGGCTCGCTCTACGCCCGCCGTGCCAGCACCTGAAACCACCGCAATGAGCAAAAACCCGGTAAGCAGTGTGGTAACGATTGTGAGCCAGCGCGTGATTGAAGTGTGGGAAAGCGCCGATGGGAAGAAACAGATCAGTGAGCGGCACTTCTGGCGACGTACCGAGGAATAAACCTTGGCGGAACATTTGCGCGGGCCAGATCGTCTTAATGGCAGAACCGACGCTCTGCATGAGTGAACAATAAGGTATTCATGGCCCAGGCAACAACAACGAGCGACTATATTCAGCGGCGGCTGCGGCCAATGGGCCGCCGATTACACCTACGCGATTGGCTGGTGCTGGTTAGCCGCACGCTCTGGCTGGCACCGGCTGGCTTTGCCTTGGTGCAGGCCATCGGCTGGCTCGTGCCCATCCCTAATCTGCTGCTCTGGTCGCTGGTGCCGCCGCTGCTGTGGCTACTGGCGATGGTTGGGTTTGCGCTGTTTCGCCGCTTACCTGCTGAGCAAGTAGCGCGTCGGGTCGATATTGAGCTGAACCTGCGCGAACGCCTTTCCACTGCGATTGAGCTGGGCCGCGCCGCCGAGCCGCACGCGCTCGACGCCGAGCAGCAGGCCGATGCGCGCACCTACGCCGATACCTTGCGCCCGCGTATGCTGCCCTTCCAGATTGCACGCAAGCCGCTGTTGCTGGCGCTGGTGCCGCTGGCGCTTGGCGTGCTGCTGGCGCTATTACCGAACCCGCAAACCGCGGTGCTTCAGCAGCGCGCCGCAATACAGCAGGCGGTGGCCCAAATAGCCGAACAAACCCAGCAGCTCCGCCAGCAGATTGCCCAGGATCAAACCCTGACACCCGAGCAGCGTGCCGCGCTTGACCAGCAGCTGGCCGAGCTTGAGCGCAAGCTGCGCGAGAATAATGGCAGCCGCGAGCAGGCCCTGGCCGCTCTCTCTTCTGCTGAGAACCTTTTGCAACAGCGCATTGACCCAAATACCGATGCGCAACGGGCGGCGCTTGAAAACCTTTCGCGCAGCCTACAGAATATTTCGAATCAGCCGCAGCAACAACGCCCAAGTGCGGCCCAGGCTGCCGAGCAACTGAACCAGCTTGCGCAGCAGCTGAGCCAAATGACGCCAGAGCAGCGCCAGCAGCTGGCCCAGAACTTGAATCAGCAAGCCGGGCAGCTCGGCCAGAGCAACCCGCAGCTGGCTCAGAACCTGAGCCAGGCCGCGCAATCGCTGCAGCAGGGCAATACCCAGCAAGCCCAGCAGGCCCTGCAACAGGCCGCGCAGAACGCTCAGCAGGCACAGCAGCAGCAGGCGCAACAGCAAGCGCTGCAACAGTCGCTTTCACAGCTTCAGCAAAGTCGCCAGGCGGTAGCGCAGGCTGGGCAGCCAAACCAGCCAGGGCAGCAAGGCCAGCAAGCCCAACAAGGTCAGCAGGGCCAAACAGGGCAGCAGAATCAGCAAGGCCAAACAGGGCAGCAGAATCAGCAGGGCCAGGGGCAACAAGGCCAAGGTCAGGGGCAGCCGAATCAGCAGGGCCAACAAGGCCAGGGGCAGGGGCAAGGCCAGGGCACCGGCGGCAATGGGCCGCGCAATAACAGCAATGGCCAGGGGCAGGGCGGCCAGACTGGGCAAAACCAGGGCGGCGGCCAGGGCGGGAAGGAAGCTGGCACCGGGCATGGCGATATGGTGTACCAGCCGTATAATCCGGCAAATGGCCAGACGCGCCCCGAGGCAATTCAGGGCCAGCAAGGTGCCGGGGGGACAACCCAAACGCAGCAAGGCCAGACGAATTTACCCGGTGCTGCCGGGCCGGCACAAGTTCCCTACCAGCAAAACCTTCCGCAATATCAGCGTGCCGCAGGCGAGGCGCTTGATCAAAGCCCCATCCCGGCGCACCTGAAAGACTATGTTCGTGATTATTTCTCGAACCTGGAGCCAAAACAGTAGGTTCGAGCCACAGAATGACGTTGCAGATTGAGGCGCTTTTTCTGGACAGTGTCGTCCCAAACTGTGGTATTGGGTTCAGATGCACGAGGCCGCACGACCACGTTGTGATGCGGCAAGGATGACACTAGATGCTTATGACAATAGTTGGGATACTCGCAGTTTGTGTTCTTATTGGTACCGTGTTTTTAATCTATAGCGTGCGGCATACCCAGCTTCCCTCCAACGTGCTTACCGCTGTTTTTGCGTTCACTGCCGTATCGTGGCTGGCCTTTATTATTGCGGCAATTGGCGCAACAGTGATACTGTTCGCGCTCCCGCGCATCTAAACCGCCCGGTTGGTTGCACGCGTATCCACGGCACGCCGCCCGCGCAAGGAGTTTTGCATGACCACCCCGACCCCAGCAGCTACACCGCGCTTTGGGCCAGAAGAGTTTCGCCAGCGGGCTGCGATGATTGAGGCTGAGATTGGGCAGGTAATTGTCGGCCAGCGCGACCTGATTCGCCAGACGCTGATTGTGCTGCTGGCCGGTGGCAATGCCCTGCTGGAAGGCGTGCCTGGCCTGGCCAAAACCACCTTGGTGCGCACACTGGCCGATGTCCTCGATTGCTCGTTTAACCGCATCCAGTTCACCCCCGACCTGATGCCAGCCGATATTATTGGCACGACGCTGATTAGTGAAGATGACTCGGGGCGTAAGGCATTTCGCTTTGAGCCAGGGCCAATTTTTGCGAACCTGGTGCTGGCCGACGAAATTAACCGCGCCACGCCGAAGACCCAGAGCGCGCTGCTTGAGGCCATGCAAGAGCATACGGTTACGGTGGCGAAAACGATTCATCGTCTATCCGACCCGTTTTTCGTGCTGGCAACGCAGAACCCGCTGGAGATGGAGGGCACCTACCCATTGCCCGAGGCGCAGCTCGATCGCTTCTTCTTTAAGGTTCTCGTGCCCTTCCCCAGCACCGCTGAGCTGGTTGAGATTGCCAATCGCACCACGAGCGAGCGTGCGCCCCAGACGCGGAAAATCGCTAATGGCCCGCTGGTTATGGCCATGCAGCAGCTGGCGCGTAGCGTACCGATCGCGAGCCATGTGCTGGCCTATGCCGCCCGCCTGATCACGGCAACACACCCCAATGCGCAGGATGCGCCCGCGCCAACGCGTCAGTACGTTCGGTATGGGGCCAGCCCGCGCGGTATGCAGGCGTTGATCTTGGCCGGCAAGATTATGGCATTGCTTGATGGGCGCTTTAATGTGGCCTTCGCGGATCTGAAGCTAGCGGCGCTGCCAGCCCTGCGCCACCGGCTCATCTTGAATTTCGAGGCCCAGGCCGAAGGGGTTGACCCTGATGATGTGATCCGCCAGCTGATTGAAACCGTAAAGACCGAGTGACGTGCGGCACGCAACAGAGCCGAAGTAGGCAATACAACGACGTAGGATGAGCAAAGCGAGCGAGTATGGTGCGCATTCCCGCAGTGTTAGTTGCAGTAGTTGGCGGACTAGTGCTGGATGTTGCCACATTTGGCTTGGCACTGTATACCAATCTTGTGGCAGTGCCAATTGTGTTGCTGCCGCTCTGGGCAGCCTGCGCTGGCTGCGTTGCGACGCGCTGGGCAGTGCGAACGCCACCTGCTCCGGGCCTGGCGGCGGGTGTGCTGCTGGTCGCGTGCCAGGTTGGTGCGGCATTAGGGCCATACCCAGTTATTCAGCCATACCTCGACCTGCGCGTGCTGCTGCTACAGCTGATTGCGGCGCTAAGTGGCGGGCTGATTGGCATGGTGCTGGTGCGGCGCTCAGCCGGGGTAGCGCGCCCTGCGCCGACCTTTACCCCACTTTCATAGCCGCCCGCGAAGGCCCACTGCAATGACCACGACTCAGGCACCACTGTTTGCCCCCACATTTTTGCGTAAGCTCGATCGCCTGGCCTTGCTGACACGTCGTGCCATGGCTGGCGAAATGCAGGGCGAGCGCCGTAGCCCGCGCCGCGGCAGCTCGGTAGAATTTGCCGATTTCCGCCCGTATACGCGCGGCGACGATATTCGCCAGATTGACTGGAATTTGTACGCCCGCATGGAGCGCTTCTTCCTCAAGCTGATGGTAGCCGAGGAAGAGCTGACGATTCACCTGCTGCTCGATAATACCGGCTCGATGGACTGGGGTGAACCGAATAAGCTGATGTATGCCCGGCGCGTGGCGGCGGCGTTCGGCTATATTGCGCTATCTAGCCTCGACCGCGTGACGGTGACGGCGCTGGCCGCAGGCCCGGCCCAGCAGCTACCCGGCGTGCGCGGCAAGCGTGGTGCATTCCCACTCTTCGATTTTTTGCAGAACGTGCCGGGCGGCGCAGGCGGTAACCTTCAAGCTACGGCGAAGCGCTATGTCCAGGCCGCGCGTAATACAGGGCCGCTACTGCTCTGCTCCGATCTGCTCGACCCTGAATGGAAAGAAGCCCTGCGCACCCTCAGTACGCGCCCATTCGAAATCACGTTGGTGCATATTCTCGCGCCGCAGGAGCTGCGCCCCGATATCGACGGCGATTTTCGCCTGCTCGACGCCGAGGGCGGTGCCTCGCTTGAGATTACTGCCGACCTGGAGGTGTTGCGCCAGTACGACGAGCACCTGCGCGAGTGGCGCGCCGAGATTGAACAGTTTTGTAGTGGGCGCGGCATAAACTACATTTTCGCCGATACCTCGGTGCCGGTAGAAGACTTTGTGCTTGCGAATTTGCGGCAGCGCGGCGTTGTGCGATAGTGCGCCATTGAGATGCGTATGCGATTGCCCAGTGAGGCTGAAGAGTAACCCATGTCCTTGCTTGCGCCATTAGCACTGATTAGTGGGCTGATCATTGGCCCAATCATCGTTGCGATGTATCTGCTGAAGCTGCGCCGCGAAGAGCGTCGTGTGTCGTCCACATTTCTGTGGCAGCGGGTAGTACGCGACGTTGAGGCCAATGCGCCGTGGCAGAAGCTGCGCCGCAACATCCTGCTGCTGCTACAGCTGCTCTTGCTACTGCTGCTAGTGCTGGCGCTGGCGCGGCCATTCTTCCGCACTACCGGCATCGCTGGGCGTAACCTGATTATTATTATTGATCGCTCGGCAAGCATGAGCGCGACCGATGGCGCGCCCACCCGGCTCGACGCCGCCAAGCAGCAGGCATTAACCTTAATCGGCCAGCTGCCCGATGACGGGCGCGCCACGGTGATTGCCGCTGGCGGCCAGACCGAGAATCTGGTGTCCGCCAGCACCGACCGCCGCCAGCTGCGCGCCGCGATTACGAGCATTCAGCCGCGCACAGGCGGCGGCAGCGACCTGACGCCCGCATTAACCTTGGCGGCGGCGTTATCTTCGCGCGAGGCCGAGAGCGAAATTGCGATTATTTCTGACGGCAATGTGCGCCCACTCGATACGCTGCCGCCGGTGCCTGCCACGGTGCGCTACTTCCCAATTGGGCAGCGCAGCGCGAATGTGGCGGTGAGCGCAATGGCAATGCAGCCCAGCGCGGCGGGGCAAACGCTCTTCGCCCAGGCCACAAATGATGGGCCAGAAGCGGCCACACGCCGCCTCGACCTGTACCTCGACGACCAGCTATTCAACGCCTACAACCTGACGATCGCGCCCGGTGCTGATCAATCGGTGGTGGTGGAAGTGCCGTCCCAGGTGCGTAAAGCCGAAGCGCGCCTGGTAGACGAAACCGCCAGCGATGCGCTGCCGCTCGATGATCGCGGCTGGGCGGTGAGCACACTCGGCGAAGCGACGACGGTGCGGCTGCTCAGCCCAGGTAATCGTTTCCTTGAGGTGGGGTTATCGCGCTTGCCAGGTATTAAAGTGACGGTGGTGCCGACCAGCACCGCAACGTTTACCGAGTCGGCGGCGCAGGTGCCACTGACGATTTTGGATGGGATCGTACCGCCGACCCTGCCGCCGGGCAACTTGTTTTTCATTGCCCCGCCGCGCTCAACCGAATTTTTCTCAGTTACCGGGCAGGTCGATTTTCCAACGTTGCGCCCGACCCCCGGCGACGATCGGCTGCTGCGTAATGTGAAGCTGAGCGATGTAAGTGTGCTCAAGGCGAATCGGATTCAGCCGGGCACCTGGGCGCGTACCGTCGTGGATGGTGATGGCGGGCCGATGCTGGTGGCGGGCGAGCGCGATGGGCGGCGGATCGTGGTGCTGGCCTTCGATCTGCATAATTCTGATCTGCCGGTGCAAATTGCGTTCCCGCTGCTGCTTTCGAATATTGTGAGCGAGCTGGTGCCGGGCAGTGGTGCCGATACTGCGCAGCTCGCGCCGGGCCAGCCGCTGGCGCTCCTGGTGGATTCGAGCATTACCACTGTGCGCATTACTCACCCCGATGGCACGGTGGTAACGCCCGAGCTACGCAATGGCCAGGCGATCGACTCTGCCACCGATGCGCTGGGCGTGTATATCGCTGAGCAGTTCCAGGGCGAAAAGCTGGTGGCGCGGCAGCGCTATGCCATAAACCTGTTTGACGCGGCTGAGTCGAAGATTGCGCCGCAAGCCGCGCTGAATGTGCCACAGGTGAGCGGTTTGCAGCAGGCGACCACTAGCGAGCGCGTCGGGCGGCAGGAATTCTGGCGCTGGCTGGCGGCGCTGGCGCTGGTGGTGCTGATTGTGGAATGGCTGGTCTACCAGCGCAATGGCATTGCCTACCTGCGCCAGCGCTGGCGTACCTGGCGCGCGCGCACTGCGGGCTAGTGCATGTTCGTGAGCGTGAGCCAGCGATTTGCCACCAAGACGGGCATCCTCTACATAGTTTCGCTTTGGTTACCTTTGAGTCTTTGTGCCTTTGTGGCAAAAGATGATGGGCGAGGTTGCCGCAGCGCCTTTATATCTCGGGTTGAAGCGCACCTTCAATCAGCCTCGGCGCGGCCAGATCGTCGTTGTTAATCACCAGCGTGGCATAGCGCTGGGGTGTGCAGGTTGCCAGGTAGTGCTGTTGCCCGGCGATGTAGCGCTGATTTTCGGGCGCGTGCAGCTCGGGCGGGGTGCCGTCGCGGTGGGCGCAGCGCTGCACCGAGGTTACGGTAGCGACATCGAGGAAGATCGAGAAGTCCCAGCAGGTGCGCAGCTCGGGGCGGTGCAGGAAAATCCCATCGAATACCAGAATATCGCCGGGCGCGGCCTGGCGCTCGGGGAGCGCAACCGGGGCATCGATCCGGTGGTCGAAGATTGCTGTGCGGTAGCGGCCCGTGCCATCTGGGCCGAGCGGGGCAAGCAGCACGGCGTTGAGCTGCGCATAGTTATATGAATCCTCAAAATACCCTAGCGGCGAGCCGCGGCCCTGGCGGTAGCGCAGTGTACGCGGGTTATGAAAGCCATCGACTGAGGCGCGAATCACGTGCCGCCCGGTAGCTGCAAGTGCGGCGGCTAGCTCGTCGCCAAACATGCTTTTGCCCGCACCGTCTACCCCGTCGATGCCGACGCGCAGCACGCCATTGGCGGGCAATCGCGTGATTGTCGCTGCAACCTGAGCGATTAGGCGCTGGCGGTCGTTCATGTTGTTTGTTCTTGCTGCATCATTCGGCGGCATGGTAGCGACGTCGGGCTGGCGTGTCAATTCTAGGACTGACACGGTCGGCGTTTTTGTCTTCGGCAGAGCGGTATGTTCTATCTTTTCGTATTGTTTTTCGTGCGTAGCGCGAAACAATACAGATACGGTTGAAGTACCATGCTGCCGCAGGCAA
>JAFEAS010000004.1 GCA_018266315.1 Chloroflexi bacterium SZAS-1
GCTGGTAGTGCCTGGCTGCGCGGCCACCCCAAGCAAGCTCAGGCCGCGCGCCGAAATGATGGTATGTGCGGCGCGGGCGCTAGGCTGCGAGCTGGGTAGCACGCGCGTGCCTGGGTGCTGCGGGCGCAGCACATTCCGAATCGACAGCGGAATGCTCTGCTCAATCAGTGGGGTCAGTGTACGCGGGTGCAAAATTTCAGGCCCGAAGGTAGCAATGTCGGCGGCCTCGGCATACGAAAGCTCGGCGAGGGTGCGCGCTTCGGGAACAATCTTCGGGTCGGCAGTGAGGATGCCATCTACATCAGTCCAGATACATATCTCATCGGCACCAAGCGCTGCGCCAATCAGCGTAGCCGAATAATCGCCGCCGCCGCGCCCAAGCGTGGTTACATTCCCTTCGCGCGTGGCACCAATATAGCCAGTAATCACCGGAACAATGCGTGATTGCAGCAGAGCACGTAGCCGCACCCGGATACGCTCGGATGATTCCTGGGGGAAGGGCCAGGCCGCCCCGTAGTGGTTATCGGTCACAATCAGCTCGGCTGCATCCACGGTGCGCGCCGACACCCCGGCGTGGCGCAAGGCAGTAGCCACTAGGTGGGTGGCAAAACGTTCACCTAAAGCCGCAACGGTATCGATACTACGCGGTGAATGCTCGCCTAACGTTGCAATCGAGCGTGTATAGCGATCAAACACTTTAAGCAGCTCGGCCCATTCACGGTAGAGCGTTTCGCGTTCCCATTGGTCGCTCACCAGCCTCTCGGCCAGCGTGCGGTGGCGGCTCCACAGCTCGCGGCGCACATCCTCAACTACAGCATCGGCACCGTTTGCCGCGCTACGGGCTGCGTTAATCAGTTTATCGGTAATGCCGCCAATTGCTGCACATACCACGATCAATGGTTCGCCATCGTCGTGGGCATCGCGCACAATTTGCGCCATCTCGCGTAGGCGCACGGCGTCGCTCACCGACACCACACCAAATTTCATCACACGCATGGCGCTGCCTTTGATTATCGGCTGTATGCGATTAAAAAACGCCGTGCCCGGAAAGCGAGTAGCTTACCCCGTGCCTCGGCGCCGCGGTGGTTTGTTCACATGTACGTTAGCCGATACGTCTGGCGCGTGGGCTGGAGCGCATCCTCAAACTGGGCTACACGCCCCTGCTACCCTACTGGCGGGGCAGGTGGGCGGGGCAGTAAACCCGCAGCTTCAACTACCATTGGGATCGCTTTTGTCCACCCTACCGACATAATATGCACGCCACGCACGCCCTCAATCGCCAGCATGTCCTGCGTTAGCTCGGCTGCAATGCGGATACCTTCCTGCTCGGCATCAGCCGCGCCAGCCATCCGCTCAACTACCCAATCGGGCACACGCGAGCCGGGCAAATGGTCACGCAAGAAGTGCGCCGATTGGGCCGAACGAATCACCATGACGCCAGCAAGAATATGCGCCTGCTGATGCAAGCCAAGCGTGCGCGCATCGGCCATCCATTGCCGAAACCGGTCGAGGTCGAAGATGATCTGCGTTTGAATAAACTCGGCACCGCTTTGAATTTTTCGCTCAAGTCGGGCGATCTTTTCAATATTCGGGTTAGCCACACCGCCCACAAAAAAATGCGGTGCATCGCTGAGGGGCGTACCCGACTGGAAGGTGCCAGCATCGCGCATGGTACGCAGGGTGCGAATGAGCTGAAATGAATTGAGATCGAGCACATTCTTTGTATCCGGATGATCGCCGATTTTCGGATGATCGCCCGTCATACACAAGAAATTAGGCACGCCGCAGGCAGCGCCGCTCAGCACATCGGCCTGAAGCGCGATCCGATTACGATGCTGGCAGGTCATCTGCACGATTGTTTCGATGCCGAGCTGCTGCACCAAAATGCCAGCCCCCAATGCCGACATACGGCCAATGCCGCGCTGATTATCGGTCAGATTCAGCGCATCAACATGACCACTCATCGCCAGGGCCAGTCGTTCGAGCGTAGCGCGTGCTGCGCCCTTTGGCGGCGCAAGCTCGCCAGTAACCACAACCTGACCGGCATCTAAGCGACGTTGAAGAAGACTATATGTTGGCATACCCTCTACATGGCATATCAAAGCCCCTCATCAGCACTCGGCGATGAGAGGCTACGGTACCCTTCTAAGCGCGCACAAACAGCAGAGCTGATTGGCCGGGAGTATAGCACGCTGAGTCGGCACTGTCAATGGATAGCCCCCCTATCTTATAGGGTTCCCTTGCGGTATAATTTATAGATAGTGTCTATATCAGGCGTCGGCAACAACCCACAACGTTATCAACAACCGAGAGACCATATGCATAGTGAGCAATTTAGCTGGAATAAACATCATGGATGGCAACCGAATCTACCGCAAACAGTCGGTGCAAAGGCCCAACTTGTACTCGTATTTGGGAGCTGTTGCCAGCTTACGGCACCTGGCTCACTTGCTGCCCTGCGTGAAGCATACCCACAAGCCCGATTGTTTGGCTGCTCAACCGCCGATGGCATCCAAGGTGAACGTGTTATGAGCAATTCGCTCACCGCTACGGCCATTACCTTCGACCATACCCAGGTTCAACTTGCGCAGGTTGAGATTAACACAAGTAGCGAGAGCTTCCAAGCTGGTGCCCAGCTTGGGCAGCAATTGAATCATCCTGATCTGACACACGTGTTTGTACTCTCCGACGGCCTGATGATCAATGGTAGCGCGCTTATCCAAGGGCTAGCAAGCCACCTACCCGCGCATGTTCCCGTCACCGGGGGGCTTGCAGGCGATGGCGAGCGGTTTCAGTCTACACTCGTGCTCGCTGGTAACACGCTCAAACCCGGCCTGGTGGCAGCGGTAGGATTTTATGGGCAGCGCCTTAAAGTTGGCTATGGCTCATTAGGCGGCTGGAAACCCTTTGGCCCTGAGCGCCTGATTACCCGTTCAAAAGGTAATGTGCTGTACGAGCTCGATGGTAAATCGGCGCTTGCATTATATAAACATTACCTGGGCGAACATGCGCGTGGGCTACCCGCCACAGCACTGCTTTTCCCCCTGAGTCTGCGCACCAGCCCGGATGAAACTGGCGTGGTGCGAACCATCCTTTCAATCGACGAAGCTACGCAAAGCCTGACCTTCGCTGGCGACATGCCCGAAGGAACCTATGCGCGCCTGATGATGTCGAACTGCGATCGATTGATTGACGGCGCTATCGGTGCCGCAAAAACAAGTTACTTCGCCCTGGGCAACACGCCGCCTGAGCTTGCCATCCTGATCAGCTGCTTCGGGCGGAAACTGGTGCTCAAGCAGCGCGTAGAAGAAGAGATCGAGAGTGTGTACGAGATCTTCGGCCAGCGTACTGTGCTCACCGGCTTCTATTCCTATGGTGAAATCTCGCCATTTTCACAACACACCAGCTGCGAACTCCACAATCAAACCATGACAATCACGACGTTCACCGAGGTATAAATGGGCCAGCCACAGCATAGCTTACTTACGCGCCAGCTGAAACGGTATTTTGGCGATACGCAAGCGCCAACAAGCATTGCGCCCGAATTTATTGCAGCAGTAAACGAAGCCTACCAGCAGTTCGACAACGATTATCGCTTGCTTGAGCGCTCGCTTGAATTAACCTCGCAGGAGCTGCGGCATGCTAATTCTGAAATGCGCGCCGTCTTCGAGCGGCTTGTCAATAGCAGTCCCGACGGTATTCTCGCCTTCGACACCGAGTATCGTTACCTGGTGTGGAACCCGAGTGTTGAGCGCATTTTCGGCCTGCGCGCCACCGAGGCGCTGGGTCGGCAGGCCACCGACATTTTCCCTGACTTCGTGATTAATGGCGAAGAAACCTTTTACACAGCTGCGCTCAATGGGTATTCTACCGTGGCCGCCGACCGTTCATATATTCTGCCAGGCAGTAACGAGCAAGCCTTCTTCGAGGGCTACTATTCGCCGCTATTTAATGAAGCTGGCACGATCATTGGCGGGCTAGCGGTTATTCGCGATATTACCGAGCGTAAACGCTTTGAAAGCGAGCTGCAGCGGGCAAAAGAGGAAGCCGAAGCCGCTTCGCGCGCAAAAACAAGCTTTCTGGCGAACATGAGCCACGAGCTACGTACCCCGCTCACGGCAATCATCGGCTATAGCGAGCTGCTGCTATATAGCTCGGCTAAACGAAATTTCGCCGAAACATTTGAAGACATTAACAAAATCCTTGGTGCCAGTAAGCACCTGCTAGCCTTGATCAACGATGTGCTCGATCTCTCGAAAATTGAGGCTGGGCGCATCGAGCTGTATGCGCAAACCTTCAGCCTCACCGCCTTGCTTGAGGGAGTGCTGATAAATATTGCGCCATTGGCTGAAAAGAATAATAACCAGCTCCAGATCGAGCTACCTCGTAGACTGGGCTTTATGCACACCGATCAGACCAAGCTGCGCCAGACGCTCCTCAACTTGCTTGGGAACGCCTGCAAGTTTACGCATAGTGGTAGCATTATTATGACCGTTTCGCGCGAAATGCGCGAAGGGGTCGATTGGGTGATATTTACCATTACTGACACAGGTATTGGCATTGGGGCCGAGCAGTTCGGGTATTTATTCCAACCATTTGTGCAGGGCGATGCCTCGACCACGCGGCGCTATGGTGGTACTGGCCTTGGCCTGGCGATTAGCAGGCGCTTCTGCCAGGCGATGGGCGGCGACATCGACGTGAATAGCGAGGCCGGGGAAGGTTCTACCTTTATTGTGCGCCTGCCTGCATATCTCCCCAACACCTAGCGTGCGATTGATGCCCGGGCCAAGCTAGAGGACATGCACCGGGTCGACATCAAGCATCCAGCCGGGTGGAAGGTGGAGCGCATTGAGCAGCGGAGCGGGGTTTTCGGCACGTAGCAGCACATGCCAGCGGAAGCGGTTGCGCTGCTGGTGAAAGAAGGCCGGTGCCGGGCCGATGATGCTCCAGCTGCCTAGATCGAGGCCAGCCGCCATCCGCGCAATCTCCTCAGCTAGTTCGCGGGCGGCCCGCTCAGCGCGGGCATCGCTGCCGCTGGTATGCAGAAACCGCACCAGGCGGCTGTAGGGCGGGTAGCCTGCCTGGCGGCGAAACGCGATTTCCTGCGCGAAAAATGTAGCATAATCGTGCTCTTGCGCGGCCAGCAGGGCATAATGCTCAGGCGCATAGGTTTGCAGCACCACCTGCGCACCCGTATTACGCCGGCCTGCTCGGCCCGCTACCTGTGTCAGCAGCTGAAAGGTGCGCTCACCGGCACGGAAATCGGGCAGGTGTAGTCCAGTATCGGCGGCCACCACCCCCACCACCGAAACCAGCGGTAGATCAAGCCCCTTGGCAATCATCTGCGTGCCCACCAGCACATCGGCCTCGTGTCGCAAAAAATGGTCGAGCATACGCCCGTGGTCGCCCTTACGGCTCACGCTATCGCGATCCCAGCGCAGCGTGCGCGTGCCGGGAAAGAGCAGCTCGACTTCCTCAACTACGCGCTGCGTGCCTACACCAAACGACTTGATGCGCGGGCTCCAACAGGCTGGGCACAGCCCCGGCACTAGCTCGCGGTGGTTGCACGAATGACAGACCAGCAAGTTGCCGCTAAGCTGCTGATCAAGCACTGAAGCCGCGTTCTGGCCTAATTCGCGCCGCCCGCCATCAACCACATTGTCGTAGTGCATAATCAGCGGCGTCGCACAGTTCGGGCAGGCGATCACATGCCCACAATCGCGGCACATAATAAATGCCGCCGCACCACGCCGATTGAGGAACAGAATCGCCTGCTCACCGCGCTCAAGCGCGCCCGCCAGGGCACGTTGCAGCGGTCGGCTGAAGATCGAGCGGTTGCCGTGCTGCAATTCGTGCCGCATATCCACAATCTTCACAGGCGGCAGCGGTAGCGGCACCGAGCGCGGTAGCCCCTGGGCATCGCGGGCCATACCTACGCGCTCGCTCAGGGTGATGAGCTGCAAACCGCCCGCCCGAGCGGCGGCATAGCTTTCGACGCTTGGGGTAGCGCTGCCCAGGATAAGTACGCTGCCAGTGAGTGCGGCCAGCGTTTGCGCGGCATCGCGGGCGTGATAGCGCGGCGCGGCATCGTGCTTATACGAAGCTTCGTGCTCTTCATCAACAATAATCAGGCCGAGCTTGGGCAGTGGCGCAAACACCGCCGAGCGCGAGCCAATCGCCAGCATTGCCGCGCCGCTACGCAGCCGCCGCCACTCGTCGTAGCGCTCGCCCAGGCTCAGGCCGCTGTGCAGCACGGCGAGCTGGCCGGGGAAGCGCGCCGCAAAGCGGCGTACCAGCTGGGCGGTAAGTGCGATTTCGGGCACCAGCACCAGCGCCTGCCGCCCACGGCGCAGCGCCCGGCCAATCGCCCGCAGGTATAATTCGGTTTTGCCGCTGCCGGTAATGCCGTGAAGCAGCATGGAGGTTGCGGATTGGGAGTTGGGGGTTGATGGAAGAATGCGGCTGCCCAATTCCCGATACTCATCGCCCAATCCATCCATTGCGGCGGCAATTGGCTGCCAGGCATGCTCCTGGGCGGCGGTGAGCTGCGGCGGGATATCGGGCGGCACAGCATCGCCAGCCAGCGGGTTGCGCCGCACCTCGCGCTGGGTTAGCTCGATTAGGCCGCGCCGCTCAAGTGCGCGCAACGCAGTAAGATTTGTGCCGGTTTCAGCATAGAGCGCGCTCGCCGGGTAGAGCCGGGCTGGCTCGGGAACGGTCAGGTTCTGGCGGGTATGCAGAAATTCAAGCACGGCGCGCTGCCTGGGTGCGTGCTGCATTGTAGCTAGCGCTTGCTCAACCGTCGCCGCGTCAGCCAGCAGGCGCACCATACGCTCGTGCAGCGGGCGGGCGCGGGCGCGGCTCACGCTATTTCCGCGTGTGAGCAGACCGCGTTCGTACAGCGTAGAATAAATTTCGCGCAGCTCGGTATCGGTGCCGCGCAGCTGACCGCGTAGCTCGCGCTCGGTCTGCTCGCCACGTTGGCGCAACAGGTACAGCACAGCGCGCTCACGCTCAGGCAATGCCCCAAGCTCAGCAGCCATGCCTGCCGCCGATACGCGCCAGCTTGGTTCGGCTTGCTGCGCCACACCAGGTGGCAACATCAACGCCAATGCTTCGTACAGGGGGGCATGGTAATACTCGCTCACCCAGCGGGCCAGCCGCACCTGAGCGGGCGTAAGCGCGGCCTCGGGATCGGCAACATCCAGCAGGTCGCGTAGCACCGGCGCATCGGGCGCGAGCGGCGCATCGGGGTCGGGTCGCATCCGATCAAGCAGCGAGGGGCGCTCGGCAGTGCCATTGCCATCGCTTGCTAGCACCCACGCGCCATCGGCTTCCTGGCGGTACAGGTCGATGATGACACCCTGTACGCGCTGACGGCGCAGTGGTGCCCACACCAGCTGTCCCGCGCGCGCAAAGGCGTGCAGGCGCTGCGGAACACGGTAGGTAAACACCGGCTCGGTACCAGGGATGGTGGCGCGCACAGCCACATCGGCAAGCAGTTCGGATGGCATGGCGCAAGTGTAGCACGCGCCACGCGATGGGGCAAGGCGTAAACCTGCCAGCTACCCGCAGCGCTGCAATGGCCGCTTCCTCATGATTCAAGCGCAGCTGACAGGTTTATGATCGCCACAAATTACTTCAATGGCACCAGCTGCTTGAGGATCGGCAGCAGCTCAGGGCCAGGGCTTTGCACGGCCAGCAGCGTGCCATCCAGCTCGAACATCAGCCAATCGCGCTGGGTATCGCGCTCAGTTACGGTCCAGGCTTCTAGTGTGCGATTACCGATAGCGAGCTGCTGGCGCTCGCTGCGCAGCCAGGCATCATGTGCACGCAAATACGCCGCCGTCTCAGCTACCGGCCCCTGGAACAAACGCAGCTGTTGGAAGCCATTTACAGTTCGCACGCTATACACTGCCCGAAGTGCATACCCCTCCCTAAGCATAGTATCGAACACGCTATTCGGCATATTGCTCAACTCAAATACACTGGGAATACGCCCTGGCGGCGGGCCAACCTCCAGGCTCATCAGCGCAGCTTGTCTGCTGCCTGGCGCAAACCCAATCAGCGGCGAACGCGCCAGGCTCAGGGTATCGGTCAGTGTGGCCGAATGCGTTCCCGTACTATTCGCATCAGTTGAGGTCGATTCGTTATAGTGCAAGGTAATGGTTGCGGCGGGTGGCTGCTCACTCATCGCATCGCTGGGGAGTTGCGTCGCTGGCACCGTATCCTCATGCACGCGCTCCCACGACTCAAGCAGCGTGCCAGCCGCTGGCAGGCCCGCCCATACTTCGGTGCGAGTAGCACGCCCATCGGCACCCAGCGTAATCACGGTGGTGAGGGTGTCGGCGTCGAGGTCGGCCAGGAAGGGCGCAGCATCAGTAAGAGTACCCTCGCGCTGATCGCGCAAGAGCTTCGCATACTGCGACTGCGCGCACGAATGCTCGCGCCAACCAGTTTCGGCAATGGTAATACTACGCACACCGGCGGCGTCAGTCTCAAGCGTTGCGCCCGGGCAGCCGAGTGCGCGCAGGACGGTGCTTTGATCTTCGTTTGGCAGCACCCAGTGTATGGCATTTCCAAAAGTGTATTGCACCACGCGGCTAGCCAGCGCATCATAATCCCACTGGTCGCCTGGCGAACGATATTGCCGTGCCAGCAAGCGGCCGGCCTGGTCGCGCGTCAGCGAACCACTGATACGCTGGCCATTGGCAGTATCGCGCACCCAGTTTTCTTGCACGAGCTGCTCGGGCCAGCCGCCATACGGCGGGCGATGGTAAGGGTCGGTCAGCGGATCGGGCTGGTGCAGCTGGCGCTTGAACACATGCTCCACAAAATGGCGCACACTGCCCGCAGGTGGCGCGGGCGGGTCGGCGAGCGCACCAACCAGTGCCAGCCAGGCGGCATCGTGCGGGCGCGCCTCGATAAACAGCGGGGCTTGCTCCGCTAGCGCCGCCGTACTTGGCGGCCCTAAGCTTTGCAACACGGCCAGCAGCTCGGCGCGCGTATAGCCTAGCGCCACCACCTGCGTTATGATATTCTCTGGGAAGCTCGGTTGCGTCACCAGTGCACGATAACCCTGCCCAGGCAGTGCCTGCAAGTGAATATACACATCGCCTACCGTCAGCTCATCATTGCCGTTGGGCGTGAATAGCTGCGTACCATCGTTGCGCGTATTCAAAAATAGCTGGTGCTCGACCCCGAAATAGCCCAGCGTGAGCAAGCCAGACATATAGCCGATTTGTGCAAAGTCAGCGGGCGTATTATTGACCAACGCAATCGCTTGGGTGCCGGGCGGTAGCGTTTGGGGCATCTCAATACCGCCTATGCTTTGAACGAGATCAGCTGGCGCGACCAGCGTATTGGCACTGACTAAGGGCAGGCGCGCATTGCCCAGCGCACCGCGATCAACAAATGTGCCTACGCCATTCCAGGCGCTGCGCACATCGAAGGCGCGATTGGCGGGTTCGGCCTGGCTCATCGTCTCTTCGTTCACCAGTCGCCAGGTGGTGCGCGCCGATTGCTCGGTACCTGCCGCGCCAAACAGCTCGCGCACTTCGCGTAGCTGGCCGCTAGTTTCATCAATCGTCAGGAGTATGGTCACATGGCTGCTCGTTGCGTCGGGCGCATCGGGCGGCAGCGCCAGCGGACTGATGCCCGCAAAGCTCACCAACTGCAACAGCCGCCCATCGGCATCGCGTTGGCGGCCCCAGGTGCGCAGCTCGGCGTTGGTGGCCTGGCTCAGGTAGCGGCGCGGTAAGGCCCACGGCCCGCTGTGCAGCCGCATATCACGCATGTCGGCGCGCTGGCTGGCGCTAGCAGTAAAGCGCCCACGTAGCACCGACGGGATTGCACTGAATGGAAATAGCGAGTTAGCGTAGTTCTCGCTTACCGCATACCAGATCGAATCGGTGCCATCGGCTAGCTCGAATTCATACGGCCCGCCGCCAGTGTGATGCACTAGTTGCAGCCGGTGCCGCCCACCCGCCGTATCTTCCCACTGCTCAGCGTTCAGCTGCACGGCCAGGCCATCGGTGAAAAACCATTGGATGTCGTATTGTGCATGCCACACGCCGGTGGCATTGGTTGGCGGCGCATATAATTGCTCGGCAGCGCGAGCCACCAGCGCTCGCGGGTCGGCGGCGGATTGAAGGGCGGTGCTGCCGCCGGGCGTGGGCACCGTGCTGCGCGGCCATACTAAGAAGAGGATGAGCAGCACCACCGGCAGCGTTACCAGCGCGATTCGCACGCGTGGGCGGGCCAGCCACGCCATCCGCTCACCATCGCTTGGGGTGCGCGCCGCAGCATGCAAGCTGGCATCAAGCGCAGCAGGCAGGCGTACATCGCGCAATGCGCCGCGAAGCGTTTCTTCCACAGCGGTATGCAGCTGCGACCAGGCGAGATCGGCGGCGCGGCAGGCGCTACACAGCGCCAGGTGGCCGCGCACCGCTGGCGCCGCTAGGCGCGCCGGGTCGGCCAATGCCAGGGCTGCGCGTGTAAGGCGGCATGCTTCAGGCGGTTCCGGATCGGTCAGCAGCTCGGTGCGCTCGATTGGGGCGTGGGCTGCCAGCGCTAGCAGAGCATCGCGTAGCTGCTCGCGCACACCAGCTTCGTCGGTACCGAGCAGCGTGGCGATCTGGCGCGGCTCGAAGGCGCGCACATAGGCCAGGCCCAGCGCCACACGCGCCGGGCCTGGCAGCCGCGCAATTGCCGCTAGTAATGGCGCTTGTGCCGCCTGGGGCGATGGTGGTACCGCCCACCGAGGGAGACGGCGGAGCGCGCGCTCGGGCTTACTGGGCAACACTGTCAGCAGCGCCTGCACCAGCATCGATTCATCGGTCTGGTCAGCCAGCGCCAAGCGCCGCACCATCGCCAGCAATATGCGTTCAGCAGTACGTTCATCGCGGCCAAACACTAATGCCAGCCGATATACGTCATCGCCATAGCGCTGGAGCGCACGCTCAAGATCAGCGCCATTCGTTGCAGATACCACAGCCAACCTCATCGTCGCAGGGCTGAATAAACCTTATCACTGTATAAGACGAATGAGCGTGGGAGGTTGTTTTGGGGCGGGCGCAAGAAATGGCGCAAGCGCCAAAGATGTATGTGCTAATGGAATGGAAGCCGTGCTCAGGCACCGCGCTCGACGGCATGCTCGGGCTCATCGTGCCGCGCTGCATTGGCTGACGAACGCGGGTGCGCCTGCCCACGATAATACTGCCATGCGCGCGCATAGATCGCCTCGATCTCGGGGCCAGCTCGGTCGGATGATAGCTCGCGTTCGGCTTTCTGGCGGCCTAGCCGACCCAGGCGCTGTGCCCAATCGCGCTGATCAAGCGCCTGCCGCAAATTCACCGCCAGATCATCGACGCTGCCGAAGCGCGCATAAATTCCCAGGTCGCCCAGGTATTCGCGCGCAACCTCGGTATCGAAGGTTACTACTGGCAGCCCCATCGCCATATACTGCGGAATCTTGCCACTGCCCTCGGTTTCGCTCATTTTGGGCGCAACCGCTACGTCGCCCAAGGCCAGGTATTTGTGCGAATCGCGGTACATAATGCGCCCAGGCAGCGACACATGGTCGGCGATACCAAGCTGCTCGGCCAGGCGGCCATAGCGATCAACACCGGGGTAGCCCATAATCAGAAAATGGACATCGGGCATAGTTGGCAGCAGCTGCTGGGCCGCCGCCATGAGCGCGTCGATACCCTGGTACGGCGCGAGCACACCCAGGTACACAACAACGCGGTGGCCCGGCGGAATGCCCATCGCCGCCCGTAATGCGGCGCGCTCGGCCTGCCGCTCAGGCGTTTCGTGGAGCGGGCGGAAGCGCTCGGTATTGATGCCATCGATCACGGTATACAGCCGCTCGGCGGGAAAGCCAAACTCGTGGCGCAATAAATCGGCGGCATTGTCGCTAGACGTAATCAACGCATCGGCCTGCTTGTTAATCGCATATTCGAGGTGCCGTAGCACCTGGTACATCCGGCTGTCTTTACTGCCGAGAAAATGATGATCGAGCATTTCCGAGGTCATGCTACCCTGGAAATCAAACACCAGCGGCACGCGCAAAATGCGCTTCAGCACCGACCCAATCAGCGCACCTTCGTGTAGGTGGGCATGGATGATAGTTGGGCGCAAGCGCAGGCCCGTTTCCAGCGCGCGATACGACAGCGCAGCATCGAGGTAGATCTTGTGGCGCGAGGAACCAACCATTGCGCGCTTGAGCCAGGGCACGTCCCACGAGCGATGAATCTCGAAACCGGGCATGTCGTCGCCATTATGGTAGGTGGTAATAACGACGCGGTGCCCACGTTTCTGTAGCGCCCTCGCCTCCTGCCAAATGCGGATATGGCAGCCATAATCGGCGAAAAAGCTCGTCGGCGCGATCATGAGGATGGAATGCGGCAAACCCCGGCCCTCCGTCGCTGCATGCCCGTTATGCAGGCGCACCTATCAGCAGGCAGCAATAATCCTGGTTGGCATTCTACCGCAGCGGCGAAGGCGGCGCAACCTCCATACGCATCTTCAACTTCCGGCTATGACAACTGACGACGGATGACCGACGCGACGATAGCGGGCAGTTAGTAGACGGCGGTTGGTGGTTAGCCAAACCAGTAGAGGCATTGTTCGTCGTTAAAGGCAAGTATGCTCAAGCAGTGGAAGATAGATGCATGGCAGGTCGCCCGCCGCCGCGTAGCAATCGATTGATCAAAGGTTGCGCCAAGCGGCGCATTCGCGACTTAGAAGATTGGGAACGCGCGCCCACCAGCAAACCCAAAATCCATATATTCGCCCATCATCCGCCCCTGGTTTGTATTGGCGAGCCAGGTCAATTCCATCGGCCCGGCCAACTGCACCGGCACCAACCAGCTCGCGCCCCCATCGGTCGATTCCTCAGATGGCGTAAACCGCGACAGCATATTGGTATACGAATGCGGAAGGTGCAGCATCTTGTTGCTGCGCTCGCCCTTGCTGGCCCACGCTTACGCGCTACAGCTGGCGCGCATCCCCGGCATAGGCAGCATCGAGCAGCTCGACGATATGGCGCACGCGCATTGTGCTGCCGCGCCGCTGCAACCCGCCCGCAAGCTGCAAATGACAGCCAGGGTTGGCGGTTACTAGCACCTCAGCGTTGGTTGTCTGGGCATTATTCAGCTTACGCGCGCCGAGCTGGGCCGCCATTTCGGGCTGAGTTACGTTATAAATGCCTGCACTACCACAGCACAGCGACGATTCGGGCATTTCTTTCAGCACCAGGCGGGGAATGGCGCGCAGCAGCTTGCGCGGCTGGGCACTAATGCGCTGGGCATGCGCCAGATGGCACGGTTCCTGGTAGGTAACGGTTATTGGCAGCGGCTTGAGATCGCATGTATTCAGCTCGATTGCGGCCAGAAACTCACTAATATCTTTCACCTTGGCCGAAAACGCTGCCGCGCGCGCGGCCCACGCCGGGTCGTCGTGCAGCAGGTGCCCATATTCCTTCATCGTCGAGCCACAACCCGCCGCATTGACAATAATTGCATCCAGGCCCAGCCCCTCGAAGGCCGCAATATTGCGGCGTGCCAGCTCGCGGCCACCATCCATATCGCCACCATGCACATGCAATGCGCCGCAGCAGCCCTGGTCGGGCGGCAGAATCACTTCACAGCCATTTTTGCGCAGTACCCGCAGTGTGGCGGCATGGACATCGGCAAACGCGGTGGCCATAACACAGCCGGTGAGCAGTGCTACGTGATACCGCGCCGTACCTTCGGCTGGATAGATTTGCCCCTGGGGCACAGTAAACGCATTGCTCATGGGCGGCAGGAGCGCCTCGGTATCGGCTAAACCCAGCAGCTTCAGCAGCCCGCTCTCCCGTGCCAGGGCCTGCACACCGCTGCGCTGGTAGAACCACATCAGGCGCGAGAATCCCTGGAAGAGTTCGAGCCGCTTGAACAGTACACCGAACACGCCGCTGCGCAGGAGCTGTACCGGCCAGGGGTGCGGCGGCAACCTGCCATCGTCGCGGGCATCTTCGATCTGGGTGCGTGATGCTTCAAGGATCTGGCCGTACTGCACGCCGCTAGGGCACACCGCCTCGCAGGCGCGGCAGTTCAGGCAGGCGCTCATTTGCTCCTGAAAGACATCGCTTTCCATGCCAATGCGACCATCGGCGACGCCTTTCATCAGGTAAATGCGGCCACGCGGCGAAAACATTTCCAGGCCGGTCTCCCGATAGGTGGGGCACGACGAAAGGCACAGCCCACAATGAACGCATGTGTTAATAATTGCGTCGCTAGGTGTATCTGCGCCAGCAAATGGCACACGGGCGGTGAGAATTTCGGATTCAGCAATCATTGCAGTCTCACATTTCAACGCGCACCCTATTACGCTCGGTGACAGTCTGTTTTTTTTGGATGGAGCTACTATACCATAAACCGCGCGCCCGGTGATGTTGGCTATAGCACAAAAACAGCCTGGAGAAACTTGCTTTCTCCAGGCTGCAAACAATTGCGGGCGTGCGAAGATCAACTACTAGGCTAGCGCTGGATCGAACTTATAGCCAATATGCCGGATCGTCAGCAGGTGTCGCGGATTCTGTGGGTCGCGTTCAAGCTTTGCGCGCAGCCGCCACACCGACGTTGCAACAATACTGCGCGCCTGCTGCGGTGCAAACCCCCATACGTGGCGGATGATCTGGTTGCTACTGCACACCCGGCCACTGCGCTTCATCAAAAACGCCAACAGATGCACCTCGCGCGGCGTCAGATCAATCCCACGGCCTTCCTCTGTCACACATACCTGCTTCAGCGGGTCGAGCACCCAGCCGCCCTGGTTCAGTGGCGTGGTTGGCGGGCGGCGCGCCCGCTCGGCACGGCGTAATACCGCGCCTACCCGTGCCAGCAGCTCGGCGGGGGCACATGGTTTACTCAGGTAATCATCGGCACCCAGGCGCAAACCCAGCACCCGATCCTCGGCGCGGGCACGATTGGCAAGAAACATAATCGGCACATCCGACGTGCGGCGAATACGCCGACATAATTCGAACCCTTCCTGATCGGGCAATAATGCTTCTAACACCACCAGATCGGGCGTCTGGTTTGTTACGACGCGTAGCGCGCTCCGTCCATCGCTTGCCCGGCTCACCTGGTAGCGGGCCTGCTCAAGCAGCACAGCGGTATGCTGCAGGCTCGTTCCATCACCATCAGCGACTAATACGTGTGGCATTGCTCTACGTGCTCCTTCCAAACGTCGTTTCTGTTCGTCGTTTGTCGCTATTTCCAACCCCGAACTTCTTAACGGTGTTTTTACCATGCCTACCAGGCCCGCGTCTACGCTGCACTGCTCACATTCTGCTCATTTCTACGGGGTAAATGCGGGGCGAATGATCTTGCGCCAAGCGATGCGCTAAACAACGTGGGCGTGCCCCTAATTAGTCCCACCTTACCATGTTATTTCGTCTCGCATTTTTGTGGCAGTTTGTTTTTTTCAGCATTTGCTGCTACAATGGCGAGAGTTTGTCTGCGGGTGCTGCTCACAGCACCTACAACACCGTTATATAAGGAAGGTTTCAATGGCCAGCAAGAAGGGTAACCGCATCACGATCAAGCTGCGTAGCACCGAGAGCGGTCACATGTATACCACCGAGAAGAATCGCAAGAACGACCCGAGTCGCCTTGAGCTCAAGCGCTACGATCCGCTGGTGCGCCGCCACGCAGTGTACCGCGAATCGAAGTAAGCCCGGTCAATCGGCTGTAGTTTCATCGCCAGCGCGCCTATAATATGGTGCGCTGGCGTTTCATTTAGTTGCCTCGCTCTGAAGGGTGTGCTGTGCGACGAATCTTCCGTATTACACTCCCGTTACTCGTCGGGCTGATACTCTTGGGCGTGCTGGTGTTGCTGCTCAGCCCCACGGCACGCCGTTTAGCCCCAACCTGGCTGTATTACGATCTGGTAGTACGCCAGATCGACCCGCTGCCACCTGCAGTCGAGCAGTTTGTCCTCGGTGCCGGGCAGAATTATTGCAGCATTGGCCGCGATTCGGCCTGTGGCGGGTACCGCCTGGTCAATGCGCGCCGTTTACAGATAAGCACCGCCGCACAACAACGCGGAATTAGCGTCGCCTGGTGTGTCGACTATGTCGTGCAGCGGCAGAATGCGAGCCGGGTGAGTGGCACATTTATTCAGTGGGCAAATATTCCCCACGCAATGGTCATCACCAACGGCAACACCGGCTTCGATTCATTTGAGGTTGAGCGCTGCGATATGAGTATTTTGGAGCACTAAGCTAGTAGCCCTAATCGACACAAGTTACGCGGTGGGCGTTTTTCGCCTGCGGCAGAATAAGCCAGCGACACGGGCAACTGCGTAAGTTGTGTAATTGACAGCCCACTGCGCTGCGGTATAATACCTTTGGCATACGCTTTGTATACCGCACTACGCACAGCATTGCACACCAACACGCATCCTGGTGCCAATGCGCAGCGGCGCAACGACAGGAGCACAACTATGTTAGGTCTTCAGCTACCAGAACTCTTAATCATTTTAGTGATTGTGGTAGTTCTGTTTGGTGCTTCGCGCCTGCGGGGCCTGGGTGGTGCATTGGGCGGCAGCATCCGCGAATTTAAGAATGCAGTCCGCGATGAGCAATCGGCAGAGAGCAAGCCTGAAAAAACGGACAAAGTTGAATCATAGTTCTTAGCGGCACTTCTATATCATTAGGGTAACATAGCCGCGTCGGCGGAAGCGTGCCGCCACAAGCAGAGACCGTGCCCTTTTGCCACGGCTCGGCACGGCGTAGATCGTGTGCCAGTGGGGGCGCTTGCGCTCTTTGCTGGCACCTTTGTGTTTCAGGTCGTATGTACCTGAAGAGTGCCTGGATAGTAATCTGTATGGCTGGAGAATTTTTTGATAACGCCCGTATTCGGGTTGCTGCAGGCGATGGCGGCGACGGCTCGGCTTCGCTGCGCCGTGAAGCGCATGTGCCCCGTGGTGGCCCCGATGGCGGCGACGGCGGGCGTGGCGGACATATCTATCTTCTCGCTGACCGACACCTGAACACGTTGTTACCCTTCCGCGAGAAAAATCGCTTCAAAGCCGAGCGTGGCGGCAATGGCGGCGGCTCGCGCAAGTATGGCCGCGACGGGCAAGATCTGGTGATTCGGGTACCGCCCGGTACGCTCGCCCGCACTACGATCGATGGCGAAGCGTATGAGGTTGACCTGACAGCACCGGGTATGCGCCTGCTCGCGGCGCGCGGCGGCAAAGGCGGCCTGGGCAATGTTCACTTTGCTACCTCAACCCACCAGACGCCACGCATTGCGGAGCTAGGCCAGCCGGGCGAAGTATTCGAGATCGACCTGGAACTCAAGTTGCTAGCCGACGTTGGCCTGGTGGGCTTCCCGAACGCAGGCAAATCGACACTGCTCTCGGTGATCAGCGCGGCGCGGCCCAAGATCGGTGCCTATCCTTTCACCACAATTCAGCCCAACCTTGGCGTCGTGGCGCTGGGCGATCTCTCCTTCGTGGTGGCCGATATTCCCGGGCTGATTGAAGGGGCGCATCGCGGGGTTGGGCTGGGCCACGATTTCTTGCGCCATGTCGAGCGCACCCGGCTGCTCATCCATGTCGTTGATGCGGCGGGGATCGATGGGCGCGACCCGCTCGATGATTACCATAAAATCAACGAGGAACTGCGGTTATACCAGCCCGAGCTTGCCAAGCGCCCACAGCTGGTTGCGCTCAATAAAGTCGATCTGCCCGAGGCACAGGCAAACCTGGCGCGGCTGCGGGCCGCAATAGCGCTACCCAGCGCTATGATTTTTGAGATTTCGGGCGCAACCCATGCTGGCGTCGATAGTTTAATCCAGGCTGCCGCTGCACAGCTCGCCGCGATGCCACTACCCACAAGCAACCCAACCCAGGAAGATCTGGTGTGGCCGGTGCCCGAAGTAGATGAGCGCTTCTTCAGTGTCCAGCCAGAAGGCAATGGCTGGCGCGTGCGCGGCAAACGCATCGAGCGACTGATCTCGATGACAAATTTCGCGCAAACAGAAGCGCTGATGCGTATTCAGCGCGTGCTTGAGGCCAGCGGTATCAGCGCCGCATTGCTCGCTGCTGGCATTCAAGAAGGCGACCCGGTCTACATCGAAAAGGCCGAGCTTATCTGGTCGAATCAGGAATAAGGCGACACAACCATCATCTCAGCCGCCATGCCAGTGCATCTTCGCTCCTCCAGACCGGCGGTTCATGCAGCGTCGTAGGGAAAGCGTGGCAAATCTGCCGAAAGAACCGAGCATTGCCGAGGCACCCGAGGTGTTGCAAGCGGCAAACAGCGCTCCATTGCGAACGCTCCCCCCCCGAACGCCTCAGCGCCGAAATTTGGCGAGTCTCGCGCTTGCCTTCCTCGATGCGACACTCATTTATGTCGCGTTCGGGCTTGCCTATTGGCTGCGCTACCAGGTGCGCTGGCCGGCTCCCTTTAACCAGATTATTCAGGAAGTGCTTACGATCAACTCGGTGCCGTTCGATAACTTCCTGCCATATGTTGGGCTACTGATTGGGGTGTTGTTAGCGCTCTTTACTATGAAGGGCGTGTATCGGCTGCCACGCAATGCCAGCCTGCTTGATCATCTCGGCCCAATCATCAGCGCGAGCACTACCGGTATTGCTCTTGTGGTTCTTTTTACCATCGTCCAGCGGCCATTGTATTCGCGCCTGATTTTCGCATTTGCTTGGGTCAATATCATTTTGCTCATTGGCATCGCGCGAGCGGTGCTCGTGAATGTGCAGCGCTGGCGCTGGACCCACGGCGTAGGCCGCGAGCGCGTGCTGGTTGTTGGCGGCACCGGGCTTGGCCGCCAGGTGATGGATAGCATCGTGGCCCAGGCGTTTTTAGGCTACTCGCTGGTGGGTTACCTCGAAGACCGCGACCCGCCACGCAGCGAGCAGCGCAACGGCCATTTCCGCTACCTGGGTGTGGTACAACAGCTTGAACATGTGCTGCAGAGCCAGGCGGTCAATCTGGTTGTTATTGCACTCCCTTTCTGGGAACACCACCGCCTGCCCGAAATTGTGCGCCTGTGCCGGGCCGCCCAGATTGAGTTCCGCGTGGTGCCCGACCTGTTTGAGCTAAGCTTCGACCGGGTCAATGTGATGAACCTCAGCGGCATCCCGCTGATTGGCCTGAAAGAGCTCTCGCTCAAAGGCTGGAACCTGGTACTCAAGCGCGCGCTCGATCTCTCGCTCATCGCCTTGGCATCGCCAGTACTACTCCCACTGCTAGGTCTAATCGCCTGGGCGATTACGCGCGATTCGCCCGGGCCAGCCATCTTCAAGCAAAACCGCATTGGGCGCGGCGGCAGGCCGTTCACCGTGTACAAATTCCGCACGATGGTCGTCGATGCCGAAGAGCGGAAAGCCGAACTCACGCAGTACAACGAAGCCGATGGCCCAATCTTCAAAATGCGCAACGACCCGCGCCTTACGCGCCTGGGCGGCTTTTTGCGCCGCACCAGTCTGGATGAGCTGCCGCAGCTATGGAATGTGCTGCGTGATGAAATGAGCCTGGTCGGGCCACGGCCACAATTGCCCGCAGAAGTAGCGCAGTATGAAGATTGGCATTACCGCCGCCTTGAAGTAAAACCGGGGCTTACCGGCTTGTGGCAAGTACTTGGGCGTAGCGACATCTCCTTCGATGAAATGGTACGGCTGGATATTTACTACGCTGAGAACTGGTCGCCCGGCATGGATTTACGTATTTTACTGGAAACAATACCCGCAGTGCTGAGCGGCAAAGGCGCCTATTAGTGTGGCCGAAAACGTATCTCTTCTCCACTTATGACGGTGACATACACGATACAACATTCCAGCAATAAACAATAACTGAGGAGCTTTGAACCATGCGTGTTCTCATCACCGGCGGTGCCGGTTTCCTGGGGTCGCATCTGTGCGACCGCTTCCTGGCTGAAGGTCATACCGTCATCGCGATGGATAACCTCATTACTGGTAGTACCGACAATATCGCCCACCTGGTTGGCAATGAGCGTTTTAGCTATATCAAGCACGATGTCACTAATTATATCTTCCTCGATGGCCCGATCGACGCGATTCTGCACTTCGCCTCACCTGCCTCCCCGGTCGATTACCTGGAACTGCCGATTCAGACGCTGAAAGTCGGTGCGCTGGGCACGCATAAAGTATTGGGCCTAGCCAAAGCGAAGGGCGCGCGCTTCTTACTCGCATCAACCTCGGAAGTGTATGGCGACCCGCAGGTACACCCACAGGAAGAAAGCTACTATGGGCATGTCAACCCGATTGGGCCGCGCGGTGTGTACGACGAGGCCAAGCGCTTCGCCGAAGCTATAACCATGGCCTACAATCGCTACCACGGCGTCGATACGCGAATTGTGCGCATTTTTAATACCTATGGTGAGCGCATGCGCCTGCGCGATGGCCGGGTAGTGCCAAACTTTATCCAACAGGCGCTACGCGGCGAACCGCTAACGGTGTATGGTGATGGCGCGCAGACGCGCTCGTTTCAGTATGTAGCCGATCTGGTTGAAGGCGTGTACCGTTTACTGTTGTCCGATGAAGTTGAGCCTGTCAACATTGGTAACCCCGGTGAATTCACGATTCGCCAATTTGCCGAGATGATTAACGAAATTACCGGCAACAAGGCTGGCATTGTGGCAAAAGATATGCGCACGCAGGACGACCCGCAAGTGCGCCAGCCCGATATTACGAAAGCGCGCCGCATCCTCGGCTGGGAGCCACAGGTTGATGTAGAAGCTGGCTTGCGCCGCACTATTCCCTGGTTCCGCGAAGAGCTTATCCGGCGCGGCGAGCTCAGCTAGCGTGCAGCGCCCACCCGCCGAGCAACCCAGCCAGCCAGGCAGCGTGCGCAACACGATAGCGCAACACGCATTGCCTGGCTGGCTCTTTTTGGGCAGGCAGCCACTCCACCCGGCGGTAACAGTGGTTGGGATTGTGCTCTTGGTACTTGCGCTCGCACTGCTGCCGCTGCCGATGCTGGGGCTTATGCTGCCCCTGATCGCCGCAGTGCTGCTCGCCGCGCTTGATCCAATCTATGGCCTCTGCCTGGTGCTGCTATCGGTACCCATCCAGGAAGTTGTTCATCTGCCAGGCGGGCTAAGTTATACCCAAGCCGCCATGATTCTGGCGGTTGCTGCTAGCGGTATTGGTTGGTTTACCCGCCCCCAGCGTATCACTGTGCCAAAGTGGCCGCTGCTGCTCTGGCTGGCGTTTCTGTGGGTCTTGCTGTTCGCCACTACACGTACCCCTTTTTCGCTCACTGCAGCGCTAAAAGAAACGCTGCGCTGGGCCGAAAGCTTTGTCATCTGGCTGCTAGTAATTGCTCTTGTGCGCCAACCTAGGCATGTTGTGCTGCTCGTTGCCTGCCTGTTGCTCGCTCCGTTCAGTGAGGCGCTGTTCGGGTTATGGCAGTTCGTCACCGGGTCGGGGCCACCCAGCTTTCGCATTGCTGCCGGGCTGCCATTTGTGCGAGCGTATGGCACAATCGGCCAGCCTAACTCCCTCGCTGGCTACCTCAACATGGGCTGGCCGCTCGCATTCGCGCTGGCCCTTGGCACCAGCTGGCAGCTGTGGTGCAACCACCAGGGCAGGCGCACAGGGCAACGCCTGGCGCTGGTAGCTGGATTATGGTTCCTGGCAGGCGCTCTGCTAGCCGCGCTGCTAGCCTCATTTTCGCGCGGGGCGTGGCTAGGCGCAGCGGTTGGCCTGGGTGGAATGGCGATTGCACTGGGCGGGCGGGCGCGCTGGGTGGCATTGCTGGCACTCGGGATTGGGCTGCTCGCGCTGGTGTTGGGCGGCATTGGGTTTCTACCAGCCGCGCTAGCGGGGCGGCTACTCAGTATCTTCAGCTACCTTATCCCCTTCGATGCCAGCACTGTTACGATAACTCCCGCCAATTTCGCGGTGGTCGAGCGCATGTCGCAAATGCAGGCGGGCTGGCGCATGTTTCTGGCGTACCCACTCAGTGGTGTTGGGCCAGGCAATTTCAGTATCGCCTACCCCGCGTTTGCAGTGGAACCGTGGTATGTATCACGTGGGCATGCCCATAACTACTATGTGCATATGCTGGCCGAAACCGGGCTGGTAGGAACGCTCGCATACCTCGGATTGTTAGGCAGCCTGATACTGCAAGCCCAATATACATTACGATCCGTTCAGAGTGCGACACTACGCAGTATTACGATTGGATGTTGTGGTATCATGGCAACGGTGGTGGGGCACGACATGTTCGAGAATCTGCATGTGCTGAGCATGGGTATCCAGCTGGCAGCCGTGTGGGGGCTTATCGGCGTTCTTCCGGCAATCGCTCAACGCCCGCACAGAAATCAGCAAACTACACAGACAATGGGAGAGTAACGTATGCGGTACTTGGTTACCGGCGGCGCGGGCTTTATTGGCAGCCATCTTGCCGACGCACTGCTAGCCCGGGGTGATGAAGTTATTTGTGTTGACAACTTTAATGATTATTATCGGCCCGAGCGCAAACAGCGCAATATTGCTGCTGCGCTTAGCAAGCCAGGGTATACCCTCGTCGCGGGCGATTTTCGCGACCCGGTGGCGATGGAGCAGCTGTTTGCAACCTACCGCCCGCAGCGTATTGCACACCTGGGGGCCATGGCTGGGCCGCGCCCTTCTGTTGAGCGGCCATTACTGTATGAAGAAGTGAATGTGCGTGGCACCGTCAACCTACTTGATCTGGCGCGGCGCTACGATGTACAGGGTTTTGTGCTAGCTTCAACTTCCTCGGTCTATGGTCAGGCCCCCACCCCCTGGTCGGAAGACCTGGCGACCGACCGACCACTCTCGCCATATGCCGCCACAAAAAAGGCGGCTGAGGTGCTGGCCTACACCTTCCACTACTTGTACGCTATGCCAACGCGGGTTGTGCGCTTCTTCACAGTATACGGGCCGCGCGGTCGCCCTGATATGACGCCTTACGTGTTCGTCGATGCCATGGTAAAGCACAAGCCGATTACCCTCTTCAATGGCGGTGTCGGGGTATACCGCGATTGGACGTATGTTGACGATATTGTGGCGGGGGTGGTTGCTGCGCTCGATACCGACATCGCATTCGATATTTTCAACCTGGGCAATTCCAGCCCGGTACAGCTCTGTGATTTTATTACTCAGCTCGAACAGGTAACCGACCTGGAAGCGACTATTGAGTCCAAACCCTTGCCTGCTGCCGACCCACCGATCACCTATGCGAATGTTGAGAAGGCCCAGCGCCTACTCGGCTTTGCCCCACAAACCACGTTACA
This sequence comes from Chloroflexi bacterium SZAS-1, assembly GCA_018266315.1. Taxonomy (GTDB): domain Bacteria; phylum Chloroflexota; class Chloroflexia; order Chloroflexales; family Roseiflexaceae; genus Kouleothrix. The sequence continues at coordinate 23,298 of JAFEAS010000004.1, forward strand.
GCAGGGGCTTGAACGCTTCTGGTCGTGGTATCAAGACGAGGTGCTTAGCACAAAACCCAGCTAAGCCCGATATGTACGCGCCATTGTATCGGTGTGTACTCAATGTATCGAGTATATCGGCATACCATTGCCCCGCTACGCCTCGGCGGCACGCAGCAGCGCGAGTGATGGTACAATAGCGCCCGCTGCCGATATACTCGCGGAGATTGTAAGACCGTCATGATTGAAGGACCAACTACTCGCGTTTCCGAACCCGATGAGCCCGCGGTGAACCATGAGTCACCAGCTGAAATAGAAGTCGAACGCTCTGGCTTCTCGCTCGGCAAATCGCTGCGCAACCCCCGCACACTTATCTCGTTTGCCCTGGCCCTTGCCATCATTCTGTTTATCGTCCGTGGCCTCGATATCGACCTGGCAAAAACCTGGGAATACATGCGCGGCGCCAACCCGGCCTTGCTGCTAGCAGGCTTTGCGGTGTTCTACCTCACCTTCCCGCTACGCGCGGTACGCTGGCGGCTGCTGCTGGATAATGCAGGGGTGCCCGTACGCGAAGGTCGCAAAAGCTGGGCTTCGCTGCCAGCGCTGATGGAATACCTATTTCTTTCTTGGTTTGCCAATTGTATTGTACCGGCCAAGCTGGGCGACGCCTACCGCGGCTATTTGCTCAAACATAATGGCCGCGTGTCGTTCTCGGCTACCTTCGGCACGATCTTCGCCGAGCGCCTGCTCGATATGCTTGGGCTCTTTACCTTCCTGGTAATTTCGGGCTGGTCGGTTTTTGGCACGCACCTGCCGCCGCAAACCAACCTCATTTTCATCTCCGGCATGGTGCTGGTGGTATTAATCATCGCCGGGCTGGCGGGCATGCGCTGGTTCAGCCCGTTCATTCGCCGCTTTATGCCAGCGCGCCTGCTGAGCAAGTACGAGCCGTTTGAAGCGGCGGCACTCAGCTCATTCAAGCCGCGCGTGCTGCCCACACTGACGCTACTCACCGGGCTGGTATGGCTGCTTGAAGGCTTCCGCCTATTCTTTGTGATCCAGGCGCTTGGTGCCGAAGGGTTACACCTCACACTCCCCGTAATCATTTTTGTAGCACTGGCCTCATCGCTGCTTACTGTTATTCCCTTCACCCCGGGCGGGTTGGGTGTGGTAGAAGGTGCCGTAACCGCCGTATTGCTCGCGCTGCCGGTTGCCCCTGGGGCACAACCTGTGAGTCGCTCACTGGCAGTCGCTGTGACATTTCTCGATCGCACCATCAACTTCTGGAGCATTATTATTCTAGGTTTGTTGCTCTATTTGGTGAGCAAGCGGAAGTAATCAGGAATGAGGCGTTGTAGGGTGTAACCGCCATACGCACAACTGGCGCCTGCATCGTAACGACTCGATTATGCATATTGGCATCGACTATACTGCAGCAGCGTGGCAAGGTGCTGGGATTGGCCGCTATACTCGTGAGCTGATACGCGCCGTTGTGGCACAAGGCAGCACGTACCGGTATAGCCTTTTTTATGCAGCAGGCGGTATTGGCAGCGAGAACCCGTACATTAGCGATTTGCGGCAGCTGTGCGAAACCTACCCCTACGTTCGTGCTGTACCGATACCCATCTCGCCGCGGCGGCTGACCCAGCTCTGGCAGCGCGCGCGCTTACCCATTCCTATCGAGCTATTTACCGGCCAGCTTGATCTACTACACGCGCTCGATTTTGTATTGCCGCCGACGCGCGCGCGCACGCTCGTCACTATCCACGATCTTTCGTTTTTGCTCTACCCGCAATTCGCCGCGCCAGGCATGGTACGCTACTTGAGTAGTGCGGTGCCGCGTTCAGTACGCCGCGCCAATGGTGTACTTGCCGATTCCAAGGCTACTCGCAACGATTTGATTCGGCTTCTCGATACCGATCCAGCGCGCATCGAGGTGGTATACCCGGGCGTCGACGCGCGCTTTCGCCCACTACCACACAGCGAAACTGCGCCGATTCGGCAAAAACTCGCGCTCCCCGAACGCTTCCTGTTGTTTATCAGCACACTTGAACCGCGCAAAAACCTGGTGCGTCAGCTCGAAGCATTCTCGCAGCTTATACACCCGCATGATAGCGAAACGACAGCGCCACTTAACGATCTTAAGTTCGTCATCGGCGGGCGGCGCGGCTGGCTCTACGATGAAATCTTCGCAACGATCGAGCGGCTGCAGCTGCGCCCACACCTGCATCTCCTCGATTTTGTCGATGACAATGATCTGCCAGCATTGTATAATCTCGCGTGGGCCTTTACCTACCCTTCGATCTATGAAGGGTTTGGGTTGCCCGCACTGGAAGCGCTGGCGTGCGGCACTCCGGTGCTCACGGCAGGGAATTCAAGTTTGCCCGAGGTTGTGGGCGACACAGCCGTCATCGTTGATGCTAGCGACACTGCTGCGATCTACGATGGTATGCGACGTATTTGCACCGATGTGGCGCTACGTACAAGGTTACAGGCCAATGGTCCACTGCGCGCCCGCCAGTTCAGCTGGCAACAGGCCGGCGAGCGCATTCTCGCTCAGTATCGGCGTTTAATTTTGGAACCATCCAGACGGGTATAAATGAGCAATACTACCTTGAAACCTGGCATCTAATCTAAGAGCTTATTTGAAACGCAACCACCATCGCACCGGAGCACGAAAACCAGGGCATTATAAAAGCCAAAAGTGATACCCGGCGTCTGGTGGTTCAGCGGATGTTCAAACAGGCCCTCAGGGAGCAACAAACATCAATGACACAGCAGCCCAACATTCCAGCGCGGGCATACGACGACCACACGCAGCTTGGCGCAAGCTACATGCTAGCCCGGCGTATATCGCAAATCTTTCACCCAGTCCTGATGAATCTGGCCTCCTTTCTGATAGTAGGGTTTGCCGCATTAGCTACGCGCACAACCGGATTGCTCTGGGCGGGGATATGTATTCTGGCAATACTCATTCCGCCAGTTGTGTTCTATTACGTGCGGCTGCGGCAGGGTGCCTACAGCGATGAAGATATTTCGGTACGTGAGCAGCGCAACGAGCTGTATTTGTTTAGTTTAGTGTGGGCGGTGCTTGCAATTGGCGGGCTGGTGTTGCTTGGTGTGCCCAGGCCATTTCTTGCGCTGATCCTCGCCGGTGTTGGGCTAGGGCTGGTGAATGGGCTAATTAATTTGTTCTGGAAGATCAGCGCGCACGCAAGCTCAGTTGCCTCAGTTGCAACCATTGCTTTGCTCTACTGGCGCCCGATTGGGATAGTACTGTGGATCGCGGCAATTACAGTGGGCTGGGCGCGGGTACGCACCCGCAACCATACCGTGCTGCAAGTGCTCGCTGGGTTTACCACCGCCACGCTGATTGTTGTGGTAGCATTTACTTTAATTGGGCAATACGCGTAAATGCTCTATGCCTGCGAGAAGGCCTGTCAAGCACACGAGTTACGCGATGGGCCTCAACTCGCTTGGGCATGCACGAAGAGGTAGTGGTGCTACCTCACCATCACGATTAATCGCCAATGGTCGGCGCTCCTTGACCGATTCCACCGGTTCATCTGTTGTGTGACGCTGCAATTGTAAAACCACGAATGTCACGAGCACGAGAGCAACATGCCGTACCAGTGCTTGAGCAGCCTAACATTCTGGTTGTGAAAGGCAATCGCTCGAGGAACGCTGCCAGGAGGTCGCCCAACGCCTCGGGGCTGAGTCCGGTCAGTTGCTGCAGGACAGTCGGCTTGTTCCGCACCCTGTCGAATGTACCACAGCCAGCGGCGGCAACGATTACTTGGCCGATTTGCTTGGCAGTCAGGGTGATTATTTCGTTGCCACCACTGTTGCTCTGCTTAGTACCGGGGTTAAGGAAGCCACCGAAATCTGGGAAGTAGCTGACCAGACGGTGTATCGCCTCATTGAGTGCGGTGAAGTGCATGCCGAAAAGCGGCGGGTTGGCTTCAAACGCATGCGCTATGCGATTCCAGCCGGGGAAGGGTGGCGAATTCGCAAGCCGCTTGATGGAGAAATTCCAGGAAATAAATATAGCCTCGTAGCGTCGGCCTGAGAAACTTCCGCTGTGAGCACATGGTCATGCTTTTTCCCAAAAAGGCCGCTGTTAGCCTGATAATAACTTGGCCTTACTGCATTGTAATGCAGTAAGGCCAACATTAATTCTATGGCGGGGAGGGTGGGATTCGAACCCACGTGGGTTTTCAGGCCCAACTCGTTTTCGAGACGAGCACATTCAACCGCTCTGTCACCTCCCCAGGTTATAGTTGAGCCGAGTACACTGGAAGGGCGGCCCAACGCTCAATAGCGCGACCGCCCTTGTGTGGCGACTCTGGGGCGACTCGAACGCCCGACCTCTTCCTCCGCAGGGAAGCGCTCTAATCCACTGAGCTACAGAGTCTCGGTTCCCAACGCAGCGCATCATACCATGGATTGGCGATTTCTGCAAGCTAGCGTTTCCACCAGTGGCTGCGTGAAGCGCTCACCGGGCGTGGCGCTGGAATGCGGGGCGGCTGGTTTGCTAGCAGCGCGGCGGGGGTAGTCTCTACCAGTGCGTTGGCGGCAGCCTGGCCTACTAGCTCGGCGGCACGGGTATGGGCGGCGCGCAAGAGCGGTGGGCGCCGCGGCGGCAGCCCATGCGCATCGCTGGCAAGCACATGAATGAGCTGGTGCGTAAGGAGTGTTTCGGCAGTGGTGCGCAAGCGTTCGCCATGGCCACCAATTAGCGCCTCGGCAGTGAGCTGCATAAGTACGCCGCGCTCAATCAGTGGGATAAGGCGATTAGGGTTTTGTTGCACTTCGGCAATGCGCTCGGGGTGGGCGATTAACACGCGGTAGCCAGCGAGCTGCAAGTTAAACAGCATCGCATCGAGTGCGCTGGGAAGTGTCGCGCCGACTAACTCAAGCAAGATTGTGCGGCTCTGGCCATAGGGCAGTAGCTGGCCGCGCTTGAGCTGTTCGACGATGCTGCTGGTAAAAAATATCTCGCTGCCACTCACGACCTCGATCGGCACGCCTTCGCTGGCAAGCGCGGCATTAATCTGGGCCACACGTTCGTGAATTTGCGCCGGGTCGTAGCGACGGCATGCGCTTGAGCCAGGGCTATGCGGCGTCGCGGCAATGATGTGCGTTCCATCATGCGCTGCCACGCGCGCCATTGCCAGCGAGTCAGCGAGTGTTGTTGCGCCATCGTCAACATCAAATAGAATGTGCGAATGAAGGTCGATCATTCCAATCTATCCATAATAGCCATATTCCTGGCTTACCTCGGCGTTATTTAGCACAACACCAACAATATTGGCTTTTACCTTTTCGAGTATCTGGCGCGCTTGGCGGCCACGCTCGCGGGTGGTGGTGCCAGCTGAGAAGATGAGTAATACGCCATCGACGCGATTGGCTAGCACTGCTGCGTCTGTAACGCCTACGACCGGCGGAGTGTCGAATAACACGATGTCGGCGTTGGCGCGCAGGCGCTCGATCACTGCCTCCATACGCCGCGAACCGAGGATATCGGCTGGGCGCGGCGGCAGCGGCCCGCTTGCCAGCAGGCTCAATCCCGGCACGCCAGTGTCGAGGAGCGGCAGTGGCGCATCTTCCTGCGCAAGAATCAGGCTGGTGAGTCCGCTGTCGTTCGGCAGATCGAACAGGGTATGGAGCGTCGGGCGGCGTAGGTCGCAATCGACCAGAATGACACGCTGTTCGGCCTGGGCCATCGTCACTGCCAGGTTGGCGAGTGTAGTCGATTTGCCCTCGTTCGGCGCTGTGCTGGTTGCCAGCAAGGTGTGTAAGGGTTTATCGAGGCTCGAAAATTGGATGTTTGTGCGGAGCGTGCGGTACGCCTCGGCGGCGGGCGAACGCGGGTCGCGCAGGGCGATCAGCATGCTATGTTCAGGTGATGCTGTATTCATATGCTATCAGGTGCTCAGGTTTCAGCGCTATGGCTGGTGCCTGCGGTCTGTTACCTTTCGATTGCTGGAATGGAACCCAGGACGGGAAGCTCAACATAGCGCTCGATGTCGCTTGGTGATTTCAGGCTGTTGTCGAGCGCTTCGAGGATGAATGCCAGGAGCAGCCCGAGCACGAGCCCTAACAGCAAGCCCGCTGGGACGGTAACGGCAGCGCGCGGCGGCCAATACAGCGTTGGTGGGCGGGCCGATTGGATTTCGATGACGTTGATGCGGCTGCTGCCTTCAAGCGCGGCATTTTGCGCGGCCACCAAGCCCACCATATTCGCGCCAATTGCGTCGGCCAGTTTGGGGGCAGTGCTTGCATCTGGGTAGGTCACCTGAATGACCATTTTTTGCTCGTCGGGCAGTGCCTGAATGGCGACGTGTTTATTCAGCAGCCAGTCGGAACTGCGGTCGAGTTTAAGCTGCTGGCTGATTTTATCGAGCTCCTTGGGTGCAAGCGCCAGGTTGCGGTAGCTATTCATTTTGGTTTGTAGCACGTTATAGAGGCCAGCGTCGAGCTGGTTGGCTACCACCTGGTAGGTCGCTTCGGAGCGATATTGGGTGTTGCCGAAATAAAACTGCAATTTGCCAAAGGCATAGCCACTGGCAGCTGCTACGAGGGCAGTGATGAGAATAATCCACCAGCGCCGCCGTAATACATTGACATAATCTTTTAGTAGCATGGTTATCTCTCTAGCGTGGGCGTAGTGTTGCTGGTAAGGTTGCCAGCCCGATCGCCGCCGCTAATCCCAGCAGCGTTCGCAGTGCCAGCTGGCTTGCCAGCGCGCGCGGCCCATTCACTCGGGTGGGTGGCGTAGCTGGGTCGAGTACGGCAATATTCAGCCCCGGCTGTGCTGGTGTAATAGTAGTATCGCCCCAATAACGCAGACCATTGGTGCGTAATAGCGCAGGCACGGTCTCAGCGAGCGCGCTGGCTATCGCCGGGTCGTCGGCCTGAGCTGTAATGCTCACCGTATGGTCGCTAAACCCGGCGTTCAACGCCGCCGCTATCGCTGTCGTATCGAGCGAATGGCTTTGCCGTGCCAGCTCAGCCGCTACATCGGTGCGAAATACCTCGCTTTGAATAATTGCGGGCACATCTTGCGCGGTCGTGTCTTCGCCGCGATCCGAAAGGCCAGCCGTACCCGCCGCCTGCGCTGCACGTGTGACGAGTAGCCGTGTGCTGGTGGTGTAGCGTGCTGGTGCAAGCGCCGCAATGGCAGCGCTGAGCAACAATACCAACAGGGGCACCAGCACAATCATCAGCCAGCGCCGTCGCAGCAGTTCCATATAAGTGGGTTGTTCCATCACCGTGATGTTATCCGAGCTGGCTAGGCCCACTGTGTACAGGTGGCGTGCCGCTGCGCAATCGCGTGTTCGATCGCTTCACGCATACGCGTCAGAAATACCGCCCGGCTAAAGCCCTCAGCATGCCGCCGTATTACCTCCGGATCGTAGCGGTCGTTGCACGCCTGGGCGACTGCCACCGCCACGGCCGCCGCGCTCTGCTCGTAGAAAAAGCGCCCGGTCACCCCGTCGATGACGGTATCGAGCGCACCGCCCGCGCCATAGGCCACGACTGGCCGGCCAGCGGCCATGGCTTCGAGCGGGGTGATGCCGAAATCTTCTTCACCTGGGAAAATAAACGCTCGGCATCCGGCAAAGAGATCCTGGCGCTGGGTATCGCTGATCTGCCCGAGAAACTCGATATTTGGCCCGGCAAGCTGCTGCAAATCCTCGCGGTCGCGCCCATCACCAAAAATTTTGAGCGGCAGGCCAAGCGCAGTAAATGCCCGAACCACCAGATCGAGCCGTTTATAAGGAATCAGCCGCCCGCCCGCCAGGTAGAAATTACTTGGCACCCATGGCCGGAATGGTGCTAGCTCGACAGGCGGTGGAATCACCAGCGCATCGCGCCCGTAGTAGCGCTTAATGCGCGCGGCCACGGCCCATGAATTCGCAATAAACCCATCGATCCGTGGTGCCGTGCTTATGTCCCACAGTCTAACATACGAGAGTGCCACCGGCAACACCGCGCGCTGAAGCTGCCCAAAGCCTTCGCGCCGCACATAATCGTCGGTGCGCCAGGCGAAGCGCATGGGGGTGTGGCAGTAGCAAAGATGGCAGGCATGTGGCGCAGGAATGACCCCCTTGGCATACGCACTGCTGCTGCTAATAATCAGGTCGTATTCGTGGAGGTCGAAGCTTTCGAACGCGCTGGGGTACAGCAAAAAATACTTGCGAAAGTGGCGCCGCCAGCCGGGGAGCTGCTGCATCCACGAAGTGCGAATATCCCAGCCCCGGTAGAGCGCAGGCATTGCCTCAGCATCGTAGATCGAGGTATACACCGGGGCATGCGGGTAGAGTTCGTGCAGCGCTTCGAGCACGCGCTCGGCACCGCCATACTGGTTGAGGTAATCGTGAATAATCGCAACGCGCATGACCAGACTTCGCTAGGATGTGACCATAGCGCATAAACTACCAGTAAAATGATGTTGCGTCAAACGAATATGCTCTGGCACTTGCGTAGAATCAACGATCGCCATATAGTAGTACGAGCAGCGTCGCTACGGTACCGTGAGCGTGCGTTTTTGCGATATATCTGAAGGAGACAACAACAAGATTATGACACCTGATCAAGCCGAGTTGCGCCGTTTATTTACCAGCGCAAGCCTGGGGCACACTGCCTATCGTGCCTGGGCGCTTCAGGCGCGGCACGAGCGGCGCTTTAATGTTGCCCGGCTCTTCGAGGCACTCGGCGCTGCCAAGCTTGCCCGCGCCGAAAGTGTGTTTCGTCAGCTAGGCGAAGCGACCTCGACTGCCCATAGTGTCGAGCGGGCACTGGCGGGTATGGAGCCTGAGGCAATTGCAACTGGCCCGATTACAGGCACCAACCCACTTGCGCGCGATATGCTGCTGCGCGCACAAACCGCCATTAAGGAGAACCGCGACCTGCGCGCCGATGAAATGGGCGATATTTATGTCTGTTCGACGTGTGGCATGCTGCGTGAGGGCCAGCTGGTGGGTGCCTGCCCCAACTGTGGTACGGTGCCCGAAGCACATCGCTCGTTCCGCGCAATTGATGCGATGGGTACGCTGGGGCCGCACGCCCTCATGTCATCGCTTGAGCACACCGAAGAGGGCCTGCGCAAACTGCTGGATGGTGTCGATGAGGAATTGCTGGCGTGTCGGCTCAAAGAAGGCGACCCATCTATTAAGGAGCTTGTAGGCCATTTAGTCGATATCGATGCTGTGTTTCGCGAGCGGGCCTGGCTGTTGCTCGAAACCGATCGCCCCGAGCTGCCCCCGGCGCACCCGCCCAAGCTTGATGCTGCGGCGTCATATCGCAGCCAGCCAACCGAGGCGATTCTGGCGGCCTTTCATGCAACCCGGCGGCAAACGCTGAATTTGTTGCGCGGCCTTACCAGCGCGGCCTGGCACCGGCCCGGCCACCACGAGCTGTATGGCGAAGTGAACTTGTTGCACCAGGGAAATTGGGTGGTAGCGCACGAGCGATCGCACCTGGTTGATCTGGCGCAGCTACGCCATGATTTGCTAGTCCACCAGGAGGAATGTAAGGCCCCACCCGACCTCGATGAGGTGGTTGTGACCGACATGAATGAAGGTGAGTAAACGCTCGTCGCGCGATCTTGATGAAATAGCCCCGAACCGCTTTGTAATGAGCAATCCGCATATTGCCAGTGTACTTAAAAGCGAAGGTGTAATTACGGGGCGGCTCTTTGAGCTAACCAGCTGGCGGCGCGAGGGATTGCTAGCTCGGTTGCGCGAACGTGGCTTTATTGTGCGCACGCTCGCCGATCGCGTTGAGGCTCTGCCTGCGCCGCCGCCGCCCCAGCCAATTGGTGGAATAGGGTGGCGGCCATTAGCGACGACAAACGAGCAGTTCGGCCATTTCGATTTGCGGCAGCTGCGCTGGCACCCGCTTGCGCCAACGCTACGCGACGGCATGCCGGGCGTCGTGCTCTGCGATGGTTGGGTTGTGCGGCGGCGCAAAGGGCGTGGCTTGGCCTCATTCTACCTGGTACATAAAGAGCGCTCTGGTGGTATTGGTTTGCGCCCGCTTGATGAGACAGAAGCCTTACTCCAAGGCTATGCGCAGGCGCTGGCCTTCGATCCGCGCCCATTGCTGGTTACGCCGCACCCTGCGCCCGATGGCGACGCGGAAGGTACGTTGCTATTGCCAATGCTCGAATTGCCGCGACCCTACCGCGAAGCGCTTGAGCTGGGGGCTACCCGCACTACCGATGGCTGGCTTGTAGGCCGCCGGAATTGGCCGCTGGTGCAGGCGCTATTCAGGCGGCTGGGCATTGTGCTAACGGTTGATGCCTAAATGATGATGCCGTCCCTATAACCGGGGCGGCATCGTCATGCTGGCGGCGATTCATCGCACAATAGCGCCAAGTATTGGTGGTGAGTCGTAGGCGGTGATGTTGCAACGGTGCCGTTTCGCTAGTGTACCAGCGCCGTGGCATCATCTCGCTGCTCTGCTGAACTTCACCAAGCGCGTCGCTCGCCACGTCAATCATACACGAGCCTCCATAGTACAAAGCCCCAAACGTGCCGAACCGGAGACAGCATGGTGCTGTCTCCGGTTCAGTATAGTATTATACCCGAGAACAATTACCGACCGCGATTACGGTTGCGTAGGAACGGCGGAATATCCAGATCATCGCTGCTGCTAAAGTTTGGCGTCGCGCGCGGCTGCTGCGGCTGGGCCGCTGGGCGCTGCGGCTGCACCGGCTGAGCCGCGGCAACTGGCACCTGCTGGGGCTGGGCTGGCTGCGTGGCAGTACCGGCATAATTGCGCGAGCGCTGGACATTCGGGCGCGTCGAATCGAAGCCGGTGGCGATCAGCGTGATGCGCACCTGCCCGGCTGGGAATTCGGGATCGACGACCGCGCCGAACTTAATATTTGCCTCGGGGTCAACTGCCTTGGCGACAATATCGGCGGCCTCGTAAATTTCGAGAATACCCAGATCCTCACCGCCGGTGACATTGAACAGCACGCCCTTCGCGCCATCGATTGAGACTTCGAGTAGCGGCGAGGCAATCGCCTCATTCACCGCATCGACCATGCGCGTGTCGCCGCTGCCATAGCCGATCGCCATAAGTGCCGAGCCAGCCTGCGCCATAATCGCCTTCACGTCGGCAAAGTCAACGTTGATCAGGCCGCGCTGGGTAATCACATCCGAAATGCCCTGGATGCCCTGGCGCAACACGTCATCGGCCATGCGGAAGGCTTGCAGCATCGAGGTATTCTTGCTGGCGGTTTGCAGCAGGCGGTCGTTCGGAATAATAATTGTGGTATCAACCATCGGCTTCAGCTGCTCGATGCCCTGCTCAGCGGTTTTGCGGCGGTGGTTGCCCTCGAAGGTAAATGGGCGCGTAACCACACCCACCGTCAGGATGCCCAGATCTTGCGCGATGCTGGCGATGACCGGGGCCGCGCCAGTGCCGGTGCCGCCGCCCATACCAGCGGTGATAAACACCATATCGGAGCCTTTGAGCGCCTCGTAGATTTCTTCAGTTGTTTCCTCAGCGGCTTTCTGGCCGATTACCGGGTTGCCGCCCGAGCCGAGGCCCTTGGTGAGCTTATCGCCAATGCGAATGCGGATATCGGCCTGTGAGTGCATCAGGGCCTGTGCATCGGTATTTACAGTGATGAACTCGACCCCTTGTACACCATCCGACACCATGCGATCCACTGCGTTCGATCCACCGCCGCCGACGCCAATAACTTTAATCGTTGCCTGCGGCTCAGGCCCCATGTTGAAGTTGTTGAAATCCGCCATGAGATAACCTCCTGTTGTCAGTCGTCAGTCGTCAGTTGTTGGTTGCCAGTCGGCTACAGACTGCCGACTGCTAACGGATTACGGAAGAAATTCTTTCAACCAGCCTTTGAACCGTTCGTATGCGCTACCTACGTGTGTGCGTTCGGAAGATCCGCCGGTGGGCGGGAGCATTGCCATACCGTGGCGCGCGCCCCAGCGCAGCAGGCCAATTGCGGTGGCGTAGGGCGGGGTATCAATTGCGTCGGATAGCCCGGCCAGGTCGGTGGGAACACCAATGCGAACCGGGATTCCGAGCATATCGCGCATCAATTCATCGAAGCGTGGGATCTGCACCGCGCCGCCAGTTAATACGACGCCAGCTGGTAACAGTCCCTCGTAGCCACTGCGCCGGATTTCGTTATAGATTTGCTCAATCACCTCCTCTGCACGCGCTTGCAGCACTTGGTTCAGCAGCGAGCGGCTGATCTGCTGCCGCTCACCGGGCGCAAAGCCCTCGGCTTCTATCAAATCGGTGGCGGGGTCGCCTGGTTCTTCAGCGATCGCCATGCCGTATTTCAGCTTGAGGTATTCGGCGGTGTTATGCGGGGTTTTCAGCACCACGACAATGTCGTTGGTGAAGTGGTTGCCGCCAACCGGCACCACGCTGGTATGCCAGATACCGCCTTCGACAAACACCGCAATGTCGGTAGTGCCACCGCCAATATCGACAAGTGCCACGCCACGATCTTTATCGTCGGGTGTGAGCACAGCCTCACCCGAGGCGAGTGTTTGCAGCACCAGGTCGTCGATCTCAATCCCGGCGCGCTGCACGCTTTTGATTAAGTTCTGAATCGCCATCACCTCGCCGGTGACGATATGCGTCTCAACTTCAAGGCGGAAGCCGCTCATGCCGATTGGGTCGCGAATGCCTTCGTGTCCATCCACCACGTAGGCGCGCGGAATGACATGAATGATTTCGCGCTGATTGGGCATGGCGATGGTTTGGGCATTTTCGACGGCGCGGGCGACATCGCTGCGCGTAATCTCATGGTCGGCGCGCGATACCGCAACAACGCCACGGCTGTTGAGCGATGAGATATGCCGACCCGAAACGCCGACGAACGCGGTGCCGATGCGGTAGCCCGAAAGCCGTTCGGCCTTTTCGACACTGGTAGCGATGGCGTTCACCGCATCGTCGATATTCACCACCACGCCCTTGTCGAGCCCTTTGGAAGGCGTCAGCCCAACACCGAGCACATTGATGCGCCCATTATCGTGAACTTGCCCCACGATGGTACAAACTTTCGTTGTGCCGACATCAATGCCGACGATAGTGCGTTGCGCCATAGCATTCCCTCTGGAAGTGTGAGTTTTGAGTTGAGCAAAGCGCTGAGATCTCGAAACTCATCATCAAATCATGGTTGTGCAGTTGCCTCAGGCGGCGGCGTGGCCGTTGTGTCGTTACGATAAAACGGCGTACTTGGCCGTAGATCGAGCATAGTAAAGGCGGTGTCGTTATGCAATACAGTGCCGAGTACCGCCAGCTTTTCGTCAAGATTATCGGATGTGCCAAAAATGATCGTGCGATTATCGGCAGTGGTGATGTACATATGCCGGTCGGTATTCCAGCCAATATGGCTGGGTTGCAGCCCCAGCTCGGCGGGTAAACGCAGGCTGAGTACGCGCCCAAGCAGCAGTGCATCGCTGTCGACTATGTCATTGGGCTTGAGCGCGCGACCGCTACTATCTTCAATCACCAGCGTAGTTGTCATTGGTGCCGTGCTGTCGCTGTCGAGCACACGTCCACTCGCGTCGATTAGGTAGAGCGTGCTGCCCGATTGCCAGCGCAGCTCGGGGCGGCGCTCGCTCACCGTAATCGTCAGGCGGTCGGGCAGCGTTAGGCTGGCGCGCGCATTTTCGATATATGCGTTAGTTTTAAGCCGCGCGACAATCTGGTCGGTATCGACAAGCCAGATCGATTGACCCTGCGCGCCCGCTAAATCGGCCACAACATTGGCGTTCATTGCCTGTGTGCCATTCACATCAATCGTTTGTACGGTGAATCGCGGCGCTGTAGCGGCGTACATTAGCCCGCCAAGCCCGGCGATCAGCAGCAGCAGGCTGACTAAACGCCCACTGCTCACCCACGAGCTAACAGCGCGGCGCGGCCCAGGCCGGGTTGCGGCGGCACCGCGCGCCCGAGCTGGCGCGGTGCGTGCGCGGCGGCGGGCGGCCAGGCGTTCGCGCGTATTGGGCTGGTTGTAGTCGAATTTATCCATCGTAGAGTGTTCTACTGTTCGCTATGTCGTTCTAAAGCCAGTTCAATCAAGCGATCGAGTAGCTGGCTGTAGCTCAGGCCGCTGGCCGCCCACATTTTGGCGTACATGCTCACCGAAGTGAAGCCGGGCATTGTATTGGCTTCGTTCAGGTAGAGCGCGCCGCTGTCTTTGTCGAGCAAGAAATCGACGCGGGCCAGGCCACTGCCATCGATCGCTTTGAAGGCGTGGATGGCGAGTTCGCGTACTTGCTCGGCTAGCGCGGCATCAATTGGGGCGGGAATTAAAATCTGCGATTCGCCGCCCAAATATTTCGCCTCGTAGTCGTACCATTCGTTTGAGGGCACTACCTCACCGGGAACGCTGGCCGCGACCTCGTCGTTGCCCAGCACACTAATTTCAATCTCGCGCGCATTGATGCCCTGCTCGATAACGATGCGCCGATCGTAGCGCGCTGCCTCGGTAAGCCCCTGCATAAGTGTGGCACGATCGGTCGCTTTGGTAATACCCACGCTACTGCCCATATTGGCGGGCTTGATGAACATTGGGTAGTGTAGGTGCGCTTCGATCTGTCCGGCCACATCAGTCGGGTGCTTGCGCCAATCGGCGCGCTGCACCAGCAGCCAGGGCAGCAATGGCAGCCCGGCGGCGGCAAAGGCCGCTTTCATCATGGCCTTGTCCAGGCCCACAGCAGAAGCTAGCACGCCGCAGCCCACATAGGCAACACCAGCCAGCTCCATGAGACCCTGGATGGTGCCATCCTCGCCCATCGGGCCATGCAACACCGGGAAGATAACATCGACAGCGCCGAGTACCGATGAATGCGAGTCTGCGGCCAGGCCACTGGCTTCAACCGCCGATTCGTGTGTCACGAGTGCGTCGTCGCTCACTTCCAGCGCTTCGCTCGCAGTGCCGCCGGGTAGCTTTAGCGGGTCGGCGGCGGCAACCAGCGCGGGCATTGCGCCAGCACCCGCCAGCCAGCGCCCCTGCTTGGTGATACCAATCGGAACGACCTCGTATGTACTGCGGTCGAGGTTTTCGAGCACGGCCTGCGCCGAAATAAGCGAAACTTCGTGTTCGCCCGATTGCCCGCCGAAGAGTACCCCGACACGAATTTTATCTGCCACAACCGTGCTCCAATTGCTATGGGTTAAGCTGTATGCGTTGGCGTGCCCACCAGCGCACTAGAGAATTTGCACTTCAAGCACTAATTCGATGCCAAACTCGCGCTGAACTCGTTCGCGTGCCAGCTCAATCAGCGCCAGGATGTCGTCGCTGCTTGCCCCGCCCAGGTTGACGATATAGTTCGCATGTTTCTGCGCAATTTCGGCCTGGCCAATGCGGGCGCCTTTCAGCCCTGCGGCCTCAATCAGGCGGCCTGCGCTGGTGCTCGGCGGGTTTTTGAAGACGCTGCCACATGATGAACCCCAGGGTGTTTTGCTTTTTCGCTCGGCTGCGGTGCGATCCATCTGTTCAGCCAGGGCCTGTCGATCGGCGCGCTGAAGCGCGAACTCAGCGGCGAGCACGATCGGCGCTGGCTGCGTTTGCGCCGCTTTCAGCACACTGGTACGGTAGCCAAAGACGAAGCGCTCGGTCGGCCATTCTTCGATTTCGTTGCTAGCAAGCAGCCAGGCCCGCTGTAACACCCCGGCAATATCGCCGCCATAGCAGCCCGCATTGCCGAAAACAGCCCCACCAATCGTACCCGGTAGGCCCTCGGCCCATTCTAGCCCGGCCCAGCCCTGGGCCGCCAGCCGCCGCACGGTGCCAGCCATCGGTGCGCCTGCGCCAATGTGTGCGGTAGCGCGTTCGCCCTGTGGACGAAGCTGCAAGCTGGTGTCGCGGTAGCGTAGCACCAGCCCGGCAAACCCGGCATCGCGCACGAGCAGGTTGGTGCCGCCGCCAAGCACAAACACTGGCACAGCGTGTACATGCGCCCAGGCTAATGCTTCGCGCAGCTCGTCGGCGGTGGTGGCATTGGCAAACCAGCGTGCTGGCCCGCCAATGCGCCACGAAGTGTATTTCGCCAGTGGCTCGTTTTCGATGATTGTGACGCTCATAGCGTGTGCTGTATTCCGTGTTATTGGAATAGGCTTACCCTGTGCTCGGTATTTAGTTGCGCCGCGGAATATGCCCGCTGCGAATTCGTTCGCGCAGCTCGGCGGCTTCGTCGGCATGGTGCAGGGCATCGCGTATCTTCAGCGCTTCGACCCAGTAGGTATTTGCCTGCTCGCGGCGCCCTTCTTCATAGGCCAGGTCGCCGCTGTACGTAAGCGCGCGCGTTAGCCCCAGCTGATCATTGTCGCGGCGGGTCACGGCAACAGCGCGGGTGTAGCAGCTGCGCGCCAGCTCAAATTTACGCTGTGCGCGGGACGCATTGCCCAGGTGCAGCAAGGCGATGCCCTGGCCGCGCGGGTTTTGTATCTGCTCTTCGAGCGTGAGTGCCTGCTGCAACTCTTCGGCAGCCTCGCCATAGCGCTCAAGGCGCTGCAAGATCATGCCAATGACGGTGTGCGAACGCGCTTGCCCAACCACATCGTTGATCTGCTGGCGTAGTTCCAGGCTTTCCTTGGCA
The DNA here is from genome assembly GCA_018266315.1 of Chloroflexi bacterium SZAS-1. Lineage (GTDB taxonomy): Bacteria > Chloroflexota > Chloroflexia > Chloroflexales > Roseiflexaceae > Kouleothrix. The sequence continues at coordinate 39,884 of JAFEAS010000004.1, forward strand.
TCGGTAAGTGCGTCGTTCGGCTTGCCCTGCGCCAGGCGCGAAAGTGCGATTTTGTCGCGTAGCATTGCCTGCCCAAGTAAGCTGCCGCGTCCCTGTTCCAGGCTGAGCGAGCGCAGGTAGAACGACATTGCTTCGCGGCTTGCCCCCAGGATGCGGTAAATATCGCCAATACTACTGAACACCCGCGCCAGCAATAATCGCCCGTCGTACTGTTCTGATTCTTCTTGTGCCAGCTGAAGCTCCTGAAGTGCCTCGAGGTGGCGGCCTTGCAGCTGATGCACTTTTGCTAGGTGCAACCGAGACTCGGCTTCCAGCTCACTCAGATCGTCAGTAGAAGCCAGGTTACGTGCCTGCTGTAACACTACTTCGGCGCTGGTGAGCTGGCCTAGCTCGCGTTGCATACGACCGACCGAAAGGTAAGCGCGAATGGTTGCTTCGTTGTTGCCTCGCGCCTGGGCAATCCCCAGCATACGCCGGGCATAATCAAGCCCTTCGCGGTACTGCCCGCCGAATTCGAGCACCGCCAGCGCCATTGCGTAAGCGCGCAGATCATAGTGGGAGCGCTGCTCGTTATTCAGTCGCTCAATCAGCGTCAGGGCACGCTCAGTCCAACGCCGGGCCGAGGTGAAATCGAGGCGCGTCATCCGCGCCTCGGTGATTTCTAGAATCGCTTCAACTGCTTCTGCATATGCTCCTGCCTGTTCCCAATGCCAGGCCAGGGCCTCGCGCCAATCTTGTGGCGCGTGCGGGCTATTTGTGTAGCGCGCCATCAGCCCCTCGGCAGTGCGGCGATGGAAGGTTGCATTATCTTCAGTCGTCACGCTTCGCTCATTTCTCGAATATCGCGCTGCTCAAGCATAGCAGATGAAGTACGATCGACCGTAATAGGCTGGGTCTGTCCGTGTTTTTACTATCGCTACCCTTCGTGTGCCGAGAGTACCGCCTGGGTTTGTAAATCGCTAAGGATCTGTTCGCCGACCAGGTAGCCGTCGCCTGCGCCGAGCGTTAGTATCACATCGCCTGGCCGCATGAGACTCCGAAGCGCTGCGGCGGCCTGTTCCAGGCTACCAACAGCGTGCGCCTGTGGATGTGCGAGGCGCTGTGCGACCAGAGCGCTATCGAGCCCGAGCGTATCGGTTTCGCGGGCGGCATAGATATCGCCTACCAGCACCACATCGGCGTCAGCGAAGGCGCTAGCCCAATCGGCCAGCAGCGCGCTTGTGCGCGAGTAGGTATGCGGCTGGAAGTAGGCAATAATTCGTCGATTACCGTAGCGACTACGGGCCGCTGCCAGGGTAGCGCGTGCCTCACTCGGGTGGTGCGCGTAATCGTCTACCACCGTAACGCCACCAGCCTCACCCTTTAGCTCGAAGCGCCTGCGTGTACCGCGATAGCCTGCGAGCGCGGCAATTGCCTGCGCTGGTGCTACCCCGGCTGCATGTAATGCGGCGATCGCCGCCAGGGAATTGCGAACATTATGCGTGCCGCTGAGCTGAATACGGCATGGTTCCAGGCTACGTGTCGAGAGCGTCTGTCGATCGTACCGCCATATGTCAAAGCTTGTACCTGTGGCGTCGCTGCGTACATTTGCCGCCATCCAATCGAGCAATGTCCGGCGGCACGACACCGGGTCGCGCCATACGTTATCGTCGATGCCATACTGTTGCGCGGCAGGTTGTGCCAATGCGCGCTGCACGCCTGGGTCGTCGCCACACATAATCAAGTTGTGCGGGTGGGCCATGGCTTCGGCAAATGTGCGAAATGCCGCATCATACTCCGCTTCATCTGGATAGATGTCTACATGATCAAGTTCGATATTGGTGATGACCGCAATCTGCGGTGTCAGGGCTAGAAAGGTGCGATCATATTCATCGGCCTCGATAACCAGCGGCGCGGTTGGGTTGCCCCAGCGAGCATTGCGCGGTAGATCGGGTGCCTCGCCGCCGAGCAAAAAGCCAGGGTCGAAGCCAGCGTTGAGCAGACCAAGCGCGATCATTGCCGTTGTAGTAGTTTTACCGTGCGTACCCGCCACCGCAATGATTGAGCGCTGCGCCGACCAGGCGCGCCACAGGTCGGCCCGTTTCAAAATCGGCAGCCCAGCCGCCTCGGCGGCAGCAACCTCGGGGTGGTGCGGGCGAACCGCCGAGGTGATAACTATCGCATCGGCACCTACCACATGCTCGGCGGCGTGGCCCTGCAAAATCGCCGCCCCGCGCGCTGCCAGCGCTTCGGCCAGGGCATTCCGCTGCAAGTCTGAACCGCTCACGGTATGCCCTTGGTCGAGCAGCACATGCGCAATGGCGCTCATTCCTGCTCCCGCAATCCCGACAATATGGTAGTGCATAGCGCCTGCTGTTACGCTTTCCACACACGGTTAAACCGTAGCAGAATAATCACTATTAGTAGAATTAGAAATGCCCCAATCATCGAAGGAATAACCGAAGCGTAGTTTGGTAGCCCGGTGAGTGCGCTTGAAATCAGTCCACCCTGATTTAGCGACTCGGGCGCTGCTTCCCAGAACGATGAGGCTGCGCTAATGCCTAGCACCCCAATATACAACCCGGCAAGCAAGCCTAGCAGACGCATATTCTGCGCCTTATCATTGGGCTTGAGCGGTGAGCCTTCCCACGGCCAGGCATAGGCAATTCCTACTGCGAGAAGCGCTACAAACACCAGCACGCGTAGCAGCAGCGGTGCCTGGAAATTATCGGGGATCAGCGGTGGCAGCGCATCAACCGTTACCGGGTCGCGGCCAAGCGCGAAGGCTACGAGTTTAGGGCCATTGCTGTAAAAACGATTCAGCAGGCCAACGACGAAATTTCCACCTTGTACCGTAAGCAAGTAGCCAATCGTAATAAAAACTGCAATACTAAGCATGTAGCGGAAGCCTTTGCGCCAGCCCAGCGCCGCCAGCCCGATCAGGATGGCGTAGGTGACGATGGAGCTTCCCAGGTTGATGATAATCAAGCCGTTGTCTGTAGTCATGCTGGGCTTCTCCTGGTTGCCAGATTACATCGCACCTGGGCCAAACGATGCACGGCGCTCGGTAGGTGCAAAATTTCTCTTTCAACGACGTCCATACTCATAGTGTGTACCAGGGTTTGGTTACCGTACCCGGCGGGCGCTGCGACGCGCTGTGCCAATCGCGCCGCGTGTACTACGCCGCCCATTTCCCAGGCTGGGTCGCCGTGGCCGCCACCACTCGGCCAGGCGCGCGCGCAGCGCAATGGGTGGGCGTCGCAGCACGCGTGGAGTGTCTTCAACCTGCTCGCGCGGGCGTTCGACTTGATGCCGCGAGATGCTGAGCAAGATACCTGCTGCAACCATACACATAATCAGCGATGAGCTACCATAACTGATAAACGGTAGCGTTAAGCCAGTGAACGGAATGAGCGTTGTTACAACCGCCATATTGATCAGCGCCTGAAACACGAGCCAGCCAGTGATGCCGGTTGCAAGCAACGCTGCGAATGGGTCGGGGGCGCGCCCGGCGATGCGCAGCCCGCGATAGGCGATAACCAGGAAACAGCCGACCACGAACAGCGTGCCAATCAGCCCGAATTCCTCGCCGATTACTGCGAAAATTGCGTCGGTGTGGGCCTGGGCAAGCCATAAGAATTTTTGCCGCCCCTGCCCGAGCCCTACGCCGAAGATGCCGCCGCTGCCAAGAGCGTAGAGCCCGTGAGCGGGCTGCCACCCGGCGCCCAAATAATTCGAAAAGGGGTCGAGCCAGGCCGCGATACGTTTCACGCGAAAAGGCGCGACTTTTACCATTGCCCAGAAGGCTCCGCCCGATACGAGTGTTGCTGCCAGAATATGCAGCGGGTTCGCGCCAGCAGTGAAGTAGACAATGCCAGCGATGGCAATCATCACAATTGTGGTGCCAAGGTCGCCCTCAAGCATCACCAGGCCACAGATAATGCCGAGCATAACGGCAAATGGCAGCAGACCATAGCTGACGTTATCGAGCTTTTCACCTCGCCGCGAGAGCCAGTCGGCGAAGTAGACGATCATAGCTAGCTTGGCGATTTCCGACGGCTGCATGCTGAAGAAGCCAATTCTGATCCAGCTGCGGGCGTTATTAACTTCGGTAATATCGGTGGGGAGCACGAGTACAACCAGCAATAGCACCAGTGCCGCCGCAATTAAATGTACCGAGTACGTGCGCCAGAAGCGATAGTCGATCCGTTGCGCTACGAGCAGCCCGATGGTTCCGATGATGACGCCGGTGAGCTGGCGGAGCGTGTAGTACAGCTGGTTCCCATGATGTGTGAACGCATCGACGAACGAGGCGCTGTAGACCATCACCAGGCCCAGCGGTACCAATATGCCAACCGCCGTGAGCAGCGGGTAATCGGGCTTGCGTTTGGAGGTGTCGAACATAGCTATATCCTACGTTTGCCATATGTGGCTGCAATACCACGGCATGCCAGCGCTTAGAGCGGCGGTTGAATGGTTGCAACCAGCGCAACCAGGACGGCCAGTATTCCCAGTACGCCAACCCAACCCCACAGCAGACTGCGGCGTACAATCTGAGGCGGGTACAGTCGTTCGTCAACCTCAAAGCGCGGGGCGAGGAGCCAGCCCACTAGCGCACCGCCGATCAATCCGCCTATATGTGCATAGTTATCGATACGTGGCGTGCTAAAGCCGATAAACAGATTGATCATAATCACGGTAATCAGGCTGCCGAGCTGCTGCCGCGATATTTCGCCGAGTAGCTTCCGCGAGACATAATAGAAGATGGCTAGCCCGCCAATCAGCCCAAAAATCGCGCCCGATGCGCCAACCGCCGGGTAGGGTGAGCGCAAGTACGATGCTACGCCACCGGCCAAGCCCGCCAGAAAATACAAGATTAAGAAGCGCGGCGTGCCATAAATGCGTTCGCTTTCAGGCCCAAGCACGTATAGCGCCCAGGCATTGAAGCCAATATGGAGCAGCCCACTATGCAAAAACATTGATGTCAGGAAGCGATAGTATTGTCCATCGCTAATGGTCTGATTCTCTTTTTGCCCGAGCGCCAGGATCAGATCGTTAATCGGGTAGCCGCCAACGCTTACCCCAACCAGCTGCAAAACGGTTGGAATGATGAAAATGCCAATATTGAGTGCGAGTAGCACCCACACCGCGCGCGCCGGGCGCAGCGGCAGCCGCAGCGCGTAAGGCTGTGGCTGTGGCACAACTGGCTGTGCTTCACCATATACCGGCGGCTCGTCGTTACGCTGCGGCCCCAAAGCCGGGTGCAAGTCGTTTTTGTTTTGCTCAGGTTCTGTCATAGTACAAACGGTTCGTTTCGAGCCACCAATGCAATGAGCCGCTCAAAACTGTGCGACGATGCGGCGGAATTCTTCGCCGCGATGAAATTCATTACGGAACATTCCGAAGCTGGCACAGCCAGGCGCGAGTAACACTACATCGCCTGGGGCGGCTAGCGCACGCGCGGCGGCTATTGCCTGCGCAAAATCGTTGTACGGGCCATGAACTAGGTGGCCTGCCGCCTGTGGGTGTTCAAATTGACCGAGCGCCGTGTGTAATTTCCCGGTGGCCGTCCCTTCAAGCAGCACAACTGCTTTGGCACGCGCGGCAATTGCCTGCGCAAAGTTGCTGAGCGGCAAGTTTTTATCTGCACCACCAGCAATTAGCACAATCGGTGCATCGAAGCTGTGCAGCGCAGCAATTGCCGCCTCGGGCGCGGTGGCAGCAGTATCGTTGATATAGCGCACGCCATCGAGCTCGCGCACAAATTCCAGCCGATGCTCAACCCCGCCGAAGCTGCGAACGGCGTTGCGAATATTCGCGCTGGTAACGCCAAACGCCTGCGCCAAAGTTGCCGCCGCCGTCACATTCGCCAGGTTATGCGCGCCTGCCAGCGGAATTTCACTACGCGCGAGCAGCTCATTACCGAGCCATACGCCTTCAGCATCGTAGCCGCTGGCACCGGCGGGCAACCCGGCGCGCTTGCCGAACCAGGCCACCTGGGCGGGCGCAGCGCTAGCCCAACTCGCCACAATTGGGTCGTCATGGTTCAGCACAACCACATCATCAGCCGATTGCCAGCGGAAAATCGCCTGTTTCGCCGCACCGTAGGCTTCCATCGAACCGTAGCGATCAAGATGATCGGGCGAGAGGTTTGTCACTGCGGCCAGGGGTGGGCTGAGCTGTACCTCGTCCAGCCCCTCAAGCTGCCAGCTCGAAAGTTCCAGTACCACCGGTGTGTCTGGCGTCATGCGCGGCAGCGCCTCAAGCGCCGAAATGCGCAGGTTGCCGGCCACCACGGTATCGGGGTATTGCTCGCGTAGCATTGCCGCGGTGAGCAGTGTGGTGGTAGTTTTGCCTTTAGTGCCGGTAATGCCGAGAATCGGGCCGGGGCAGAGTCGGAAGAACAGCGTCATCTCCATCTCGATGGTTGCGCCAGCAGCGCGCGCGATCTGCAAGAAGCGCGACTCGCGTGGGACGCCGGGGTTGCGCACAACTATATCGGTGGAGCGGAAATCGGCCTCGTCGTGATGGCCGAGCACGAAGCGGATAGAGCGACCGGCCAGGGCATCGAGCGATGGTTGCAGCAATTCGGGGCCGCGCAAATCGGTGACGGTGACACTTGCGCCGTGGTCGGCGAGAAAGCGCGCGACGCCTAACCCGCCGCCGTGAACGCCCAGACCCATAACCAGTGCGCGTTTGCCGCGTAAATCCATCATACCTGCCGTTTGCCAAGGTGGGCGGCGACACAGATGTCACCGGATGTACTGGCTTATTGATGTTCCGATTGCACGGTAACCGTTTGCGCGGGCGGTGCCACAAGCTGGGCGCGCTGGTCGGCATCGCGCAGGGTCAGCGCCAGCGATATACCGATCAGGGCGGCAACCATACCTACCAGCACAAAGCGCTGCATCACCTGCGTCTCGCTCCACCCAAGCAGCTCGAAATGATTGTGCAGCGGCGACATTTTGAAGAAGCGGCGGCCTTCACCAAAGCGGCGGCGTGTCCATTTGAAATAGCCAACCTGGATCATCACCGACAGCGCCTCGGCGACAAATACTGCCCCAACCACCGGCAACAAAAGCCATTGTTGCGATTGTAGCGCGATGACCGCCAGCACCGCGCCCAGCGAGAGCGACCCTAAATCGCCCATAAATACCTGCGCCGGGTGGGCATTGAACCACAGAAAGGCGGCACACGCGCCGACCATGGTGAAGTTAAACGCCATCAGGTTTATGAACTTTTGATCTAGAAACGTGATGACACCGTAAGCAGCAAAGGCGATTGTCAGGTTCCAGCCAGCCAGGCTATCGAGCCCATCGGTAAGGTTAACCGCGTGGCTTGTAGCAATGATGATAAATGTAGCCAGTGGGATGTACCATAGGCCAATATCCCACTGCCCGACGAACGGAATAATCACCGGGCCTTTGAATTCGGCTTTTTGCAGGCCGAAGGGCGCTGGCAGGTAGAGCACCAAACTCGCACCCAGCGCAATAATAATCGTCAAAATGAGCTTGCGGCGCGGTGTGAAGCCGTAGGTGCGCGAGCGCGTGCCCACCAGCGACATATAATCATCAATGCCGCCGAGCACTGCAAACCCGATCAACACCGCCAGTGGCAATAACATCGACCAGCGATCGACCAGGTTGAAGCAGAGGGTTAGAAAGATGACCGGCAGCAGAATAATAATGCCGCCCATGGTCGGTGTGCCGGTTTTAATTACATGGCTCTGTGGGCCTTCGGCGCGAATCTGCTTGCCGATGCGCTTTTCGCGCAGGAAGCGTACCCAGTAGCCGCCCGTGGCGAGAGTGAGCGCGAAGGCCGCTGCGGCGAGCAGCAGCGCGCGCGACATATTATCAACTAGCACTGAGCGTAAAGCACTTCCCACGGTAGGTTCTCCTCGGGATGGGGTGGCAACGACTGCTTTAGCTAAGCATCAGCCGGTTGGGGCTGCTGTAAAGCCGTGACAATCGCATCCATCGCAACCCCGCGCGATCCCTTCACCAGCACGTAGTCTCCAGGTTGTAATGCACCGCTCAAATGAGCAATCGCATCGTGATTCTTGGTAAATTGGGCAATCTGGCGCCTATCCATACCAGAACGGTGAGCTTCGTCGGCGATCCACTGTGCGCGCGGCCCCACCGTTACGAGAAGGTCGGCCACTTCGGCCACGCGCCGCCCCACCTGGCGGTGTGACTCTTCTTCAACTGTGCCAAGCTCAAGCATGTCGCCCAGCACTGCGATCTTGCGCCCATCGAGATCGGCCAGCAGGCTCAGTGCTGCGAGTGATGATGCGGGGGAGGCGTTGTACGAATCGTCGATAATTGTTGCGCCGCCAATACCTGGTACCGCCAGCAACCGCAATTGCGCTTGTTCGTCGCGCAGCCCATCGACAATTGCATCCCAGCCCAGGCCCAGTAGCAAGCCAGCCGAAGTGGCGGCCAGTGCAGTGTGTACACTATGCCGGCCCAGCAACGGTAGGTTGAGTGTTACTGTTTCGCCCGCGTGGTGTGCGCGGAACGAAATGCCCGCTAGCCCGCGCCCTTCAATCGCATCGGCCCATAGATCAGCAGCCGGGTCGAGCCCGTAGAAGAACGGACGTGCCGCTGTGACATCGGCCATTGCGCGCACACGTGGGTCGTCGATATTCAAGATTGCCCAGCCATTTGCGGGTAATGCCTGCACCAATTCGCTTTTCGTGCGCGCCACCGCTTCGATGCTACCCATACGCTCCATATGCGATGGGCCAACATTCGTGACAATGCCGATGTTTGGCCGGGCGAGTTGCGCCAGTAACGCAATATCGCCCGGCACGTATGCCCCCATCTCCAGCACGGCTACTTCGTGCTCGTGGCCGAGCTGAAGGAGCGTGAGGGGCAGGGTGGACTCGTTGTTATAGCTTCTTGGATTTTTTAAGGTGCAATACCGCCGTTGCAGCACCGCCGCGGTTACTTCCTTGGTTGAGGTTTTGCCCACACTGCCGGTGATGCCAATCACAGTTGGTGTGAACATCCGCCAATGGAAGGCCGCCAGCCGGTGGAGCGCCGCCAGCGGTTCATCGACCGCGATCAGCAGCACTGCGCCAGCCGCTGCCTCGGCCAGCCCCGCGCCGGTCGGCTCGACCACCGCAAAGGGCGTGCCTAAGCTCAGCGTGCCAGCCCGCTCGCGCCGCACCAGTGCCGCAGTGGCACCGTGTGCAACCGCATCGGCCAGGAAATCGTGCCCGTCCACACGTTCGCCGCTCAGGGCCACGAACAGCGCGCCGGGAGTTGCCAGCCGCGAGTCGATCACCGCCTCGGGGTAGGCAACCTGCCTGAAGCGCCCCGGCACGGTTGGCGTTGTACGCTCCGTTTCCGGCTGCACCCCAGCCAGCACTTCATCCAATCGCAACACCGCCAAATCCTCCCAATAAACCCTGATTTCGGCGGCATTGTAGCATAGATTATCTTTTCAATTGCAGGGTTTACAGTTTGCAGGTTTAATGGTTATTCATCGAGTGCGCGGTGAATAACGGCCATGCGAAACTGTTAACGTACCAACGTCTTCCCTGCATCCAGCTAGCGTGCGGCAATCGCCACGCCCGGCACCTGATCCGGCCCAACAAAGTTGGGGTCGGGTGCGATTCGCTCATACCGCATTAGCTGTTCGACGATCTTGCGGTACACGGGCAGCGCCGTGTTGACACCGAACGGATCGTCTTTGGGATAATCGATTTTCACCAGAATGGCATAGCGCGGGCTATTGATTGGCGCAAGCCCAGCGACCGAACCAATCGTGCCATCGCCGTAGCCGCCATGCCCGTCGGATATCTGCGATGTGCCGGTTTTTGCGCCAACCGCGTAGCCTGGTACCAGCCAGAGCGTGTCGGGCTTCACCGGGTTGACATAGCCGTTCGCCGATTTCACGATCATCTCGCGAATCGTATTCGCTACTTCGGATGAAATTGGCTGGCCTTGCGGCTGCGGCTGCGTTGTAGTGCAGTTATCGGCGTGGCAGACTTTTTCCACCACATACGGGCGCATCAGCTGCCCATCGTTGCCAATCGCCGCGATCATGCGCACCTGCTGCAGCGGCGTTACTAAGATGGCCTGCCCAAACGCATTCGTATCGAGATCGAGTGGGCTCCAGCTCTCGGCATTCGGGTCTTTCACAATACCCTCACCCTCGCCCGCCAGGTCGATACCCGTGGCTTTGCCATAGCCAAATGCGTTCACCATTGCGTAGAATTTGTCTTTGCCGGTCAGTTCGTTGAATTGGAGCGCCGCCACATTGCTTGAGTAATACAGCATTTGCGCTGGTGTAATTGGCCCATGCCCGCCGCTATCCCAATTCTTGAGCGAAAAATCGTAGCGATCGATCACACCCTCATCAACAACGGTAGTGTCGGGGGTGAAGCTGTGTGATTGCAACCCTGCCGCGACCGTTACCAGCTTGAAGGTCGAACCTGGCTCGTACCCCTTTGCGATCGCCGGGTTCAGGTTATACATTTCGGCGTTGTAATCGTAGTAGCGGTTAGGATCGTAGGTTGGGTAGCTCGCCATTCCGCGGATCGCGCCGGTTTTTGGTTCCAGCACAATAATGGTGCCGCCATCGGCCTGGTGCTTATCGATCGCCGCTTTTAGCTCGACTTCGATCAGGTGCTGAATGAGCGGATCGAGGGTGAGCTGCAAATCAGCGCCATTGCTGGCTGGCTTGCTCTGCTGGGGTGCGATCCAGATCGGTTGCGACTGCGCATCGACCTCGGCGGTGATCATCCCGGTTGTGCCGATCAGGTCGGTGTTGTAGTAGCCTTCGATGCCGCTAATGCCAACGCCTTCCAGGTTTACCGCGCCAATCGTCTGCGCTGCGAAGCTCTCTTGCGGGTACACGCGGCGCGGCTCGTACATCATGCGAAAGCCCGGCTCGTTTTCAATAACCTTCGCGACCTGCTGCGCAATTTCCGGGTCGAGCCAGCGCTTCAGCGGCATCCAGGCGCTTTTGGGGTCTTGCATCGCCGTAAGCAGCTCGGGGGCGGTGCGGCCCAGCAAGCTCGATAGCATCAGCGCCAGGCGCGGCGCATTCTTCGCGTCGATCTCGGGCGGGATGGCGAACAGGCTCTCGCGATCGACATCGAGCGCCAGTACGTTGCCCGCGTGGTCGCGAATGGTGCCGCGCCGCGGGTTGATCGTGAGCTGACGCTTGATTTCGCTATTAGCCATGCCCGCGAGCTTGGCGCTTTGCACAAGCTGCAGGTTGCCCAGGCGCAGCATTACCGCCACAATGCACAGCAGGCTTGCCATCAACACCGCATTGATCCGCCAGCGGCTAATCGCCACCGGGCGGTTCTTTTTTCTGGGTTTTTGGCTGTGTGCTACCATATAATTAGTGCTTTACGGAAAGGCGTAAGCTTGCGCGTGAATCAGGGTGTATGTGCCGATGCCGTTGCGGGCGCTGGCGGCGCGATGGTGACATACTGCACCTGATCGGGTGTCATTGGCCGCATGTTGAGCGCCTTGCCGCGCTGTTCAATCTTGAGCAGCGATTGTGCTTCGGAAAGCTGGAGCTGAAGCGCACCATGCGTGCGCAATAGCTCGCGCTGCTGAGTTTGCAGGTTAGTCAGCTCGTAGCCCTGGGTTGCCAGCCGCCCGGTTTGCCCGAGCGAGATCAGGCTGAGCAGCGCAAAGATGACGGCTGCTGCGATCAGGTAGCGGCCACCGTCGAGCTGGAGATAGCGTGCCAGCTGGGTGCGGCGTGCGCGCGCCTGCTGGATGGGAAAGAACTGCCGAATGTTGACTGCCATGGTCTTCCTCTCAATCCTCAGCGCGTAGTTTTGCCGCAATTCGCAGCTTGGCGCTCCGGCTGCGCGGGTTGCGTCGCATTTCGTCATCTGACGCTTCGAGCGGCTTCTTGGTCACAATTGCCAGGGTGTGGCGTTCGCTTTCGCCATAACCCGACTCAGCTCGAAAAAAGAGTTTGACGATTCGATCTTCCAGGGAGTGAAACGAAATAACCGCGATCCGCCCACCCGGCGCCAGTAGCTCAACGGCTTGCGGTAACACTGCCTCCAGGCTTTCGAGCTCGCCGTTGACAGCGATGCGCAGCGCCTGAAACGTGCGCGTAGCCGGGTGAATTTTGCCATGCCGCCCGCCAAGCGCCCGGGCCACAACATCGGCTAGCTGGCCGGTAGTAGTAATCGGCTGGCGGCGGCGCGTTTCGCTGATCAGGCGCGCAATGCGCCGCGAACCGCGCTCGTCTCCATAGCGATAAATCATATCGGCCAGCGCGTCTTCCGGCGTTTCATTCACCAGATCTGCGGCGGTTGGCCCTTGCGTTGGGTCGAGCCGCATATCCAGTGGCGCGTCAGCAGTGAACGAGAACCCGCGCTCGGGCGTATCGAGCTGATGCGACGAAACCCCCAGGTCGAGCACAATTCCATCGACGTTTGCGAACCCGTGCGCGTGCGCCAGCTGCCCCAGAGCGCGAAAGTTGCCGTGAACCAGTGTTGCTCGCCCGGCGTATGGTGCGAGCCGCTGGCTGGCTGCGGCCAGCGCTGCTGGGTCGGCATCAATGCCAAGGATCTGACCGTCAGGGGCGCTGGCCGCCAATATGGCAAACGCATGACCACCGCCGCCCAATGTCCCGTCGATATAGCGCCCGCCGGAGCGCGGTGCCAGCCCACTTACGACCTCGTTTAGCAGCACGGGCACATGCCGAAACTGTGGGTTAGCAGCGGCAGATTGCAGGTTGGCTGGCTCGTTATTGTGCATTGCTCAATCTGCAACCTATATATGCGCGCTAAATCCCAAGTGCCGATAATTGTTCGGCAATAGCGCTGGCACTTGAGTCAAGCGATTCAATCACCTGGCCCCAGCTCTCGTGTGCCCAAATTTCAAAGTGCGTGCTCAGGCCAGCCACAATCACTTGGTCGCCCAGGCTGGCATACTCGCGTAGATTTTGTGGGATGAGGATGCGCCCTTGCCGGTCGAGGCTCAGGTCGGCAGCGCCCGAAAACAGGTGCCGCCGTAGGTTGCGCGCCTCGGCCTGGCCGAGCGAAAGCTCGTTGACGCGCTTGGCAAGCTGCTCCCAGGCCGTGCGTGGAAAGCCTACCAGACAGCGATCGAACCCACGCGTGACAACCACGCCATCGCCAAGCTCATCGCGAAAGCGCGATGGTATGGCCAGGCGGCCTTTGTCGTCCAGGTTGTGGTCGTATTCGCCAAGAAACACGGGCTTGCTCACTCGGTGCAAAGAAGAAGTTTAGAACAAAAGTTCTATTTATTCCCCACTTTGCCCCACGTTTCCCCACAATTTGGCATATTATATACCACTTTGCCTACTTTTTCAATAGAAATTATACGAATTTTAGGGAAGATTGCTTTGGAAATACAGGATACGAGCGCGATTAGCACCAGGAATCTGGTTGCGCTGCAGCATCCCGGCTGGTATAGTGGCGCGAATGCTGTAACCAGAGGAGATACCCCACTATGAGCGAGTTAACCCATCTCGATGCTGCAGGCCACGCCCATATGGTCGATGTCGGCGCAAAGGAGGTAACCCAACGTGAGGCGGTAGCGCGCGGCACGGTAGTGATGCAGGCGAGTACCCTTGCGTTGATTGTGGCAGGTGGCTTACCCAAGGGCGACGTGCTGGCAGTTGCTCGCATTGCCGGCATTATGGCGGCCAAACGCACGCCCGATATTGTTCCCCTGTGCCACCCCTTGATGTTAACCCATGTGGCGGTGGAAATTACGCCCGCTGCGCCAACCCAGGCCGCGGGCGCGGCGCTGCTAATAGAGGCAACCGTGCGTACCAACGGGAAAACTGGCGTAGAAATGGAAGCATTAACCGCAGTAAGCGCCGCCGCCCTAACCATTTACGATATGTGCAAAGCGGTCGATCGCGCCATGCGTATCACTGATATTCGGCTGGCGCAGAAGCGCGGGGGGAAAAGTGGGGAATGGATCCTAGAAGCATAGCCCGTGAATGTGAAACGCTTGACATAGAACATTTGTTCTGATATACTGTGCCAGAGCAGCATGATCTAGCAAGAAAGACGACGCGCGATGATTCAGCACATCGATGCCACCAGGCTAGCACCGGCCGCACCGTTTACGCAGCTATGGGTGTGGGTTGCATCGCTCTGGCAACGGGCCGAGCCAATTGATGTTATCGATCAGCGGTTCAACTTTTTGCCCCACTGCTTCCGCTGGCGCGGTGATGTGCGGCGTGTGCGCGCTATCGAGCGGGTGTGGGAGCAGCCTGCGCTGGGTGTGCGCCCGGCGCGCCGCTATTTCGAGGTGGTTTGTGGGCCGGAACAGCGCTTCGTCTTATTTCAGGATGTGCATGTAGGTACCTGGCATGTGAGCGTGTAGGAGGCACAGGTATGTATCTTGGGTGGTTCGACGACAACCCGAAAAAGGCGGTATCGCTAAAGATTGAAGAAGCGATAGATGCCTACATGGATCGTTTCAAAGTGCGCCCAAATGTTGTGCTGGTGAACGAGGCCGATCGGACGGATATTTCGGGCGTGAATGTGCGGAGCGAGGGCTACATCCGACGCAATAATTTTTGGGTGGGCTGGGAGGAAGCCGCGCGTGTATAACCACGCACCAAAGGTGCGGCTGTGGCGGGCCAAACAACCAGGGGTTTGAATCACGAGGGCAATGACCCTCGTGATTTTTTATGGCCCATGTCGTTGATAGTTTCGGCGATCGCCAGCGCAATTTGTCGGGCACGCTGTATTTGACCGCCCCCCGGCACTCGGGTACAATCCGGCCGATATTGCACTCAGCACGCAGCGTTGCATAAGCTATAGCTCAGTGCGAGCGCCTGGCCGATAATTGTAGGGCTTACGCAGTTGCGTTATTGCGCATACCAACGATGTGCGTTTCGCCTGCGGCAGTACGGTAGAACCGATCATGTTTGTAATCGCACACAAAGAAAAACTCGAGTACCACTCTGCCGCAGGCTCAGCACGTCAACTGCGTAAGTCCTAAATTGTATGAACTTACACAACCCGAGCTTTGTGCGCGCGTGGTCATCCCCAAATGTTTCTCGCCGGGTAGGTGCCGGTGCTGTGCTGTTTGTGCTGGCCCTCGGGCTGCGTCTGTATCGCCTCGGCGCGCAGAGCCTGTGGCTCGATGAGGGCGGCACCTGGGCCGAAGTGACGAACAAAGGCTGGGCTGCGCTCCTGCTTGATCTGTTTAGCCCAAGGGCGGCCTATCCACTTTATCACCTGCTGATGAAGGGCTGGGTGGCGCTAGCGGGCGATAGCGAGTGGGCGCTGCGCTTTCCCTCGGCGCTGGCGGGCGCGCTGGCGGTCGTGGTGGTGTACGTCGCTGCGCTTGAGCTGGTAGCCGCATTCTTCGCATTTTCCCCGCGCACGCAATCCAATGTTGCATCTGCGCCGAGTGCCTGGGGTGCCGCGCTGCTGTTCGCTACTGCGCCATTCGCGCTGTGGCAGGCGCAGGATGCGAAGGCATATAGCCTGCTGGTGCTCTGCGCGGCGCTGTTACTGTGGGCGCTGCTGCAGGCGCTGCGCCTGAACACCCCGCGCAGCTGGCTGCTATTGCTCGCTGTGGCCGGAGTGAGCCTGTTCGTACACCGGCTGGCGCTGCTGGCGGTGGTGGCGGTGCTGCTCGCGCTGGCGCTGGCGTGGCCGTTTCGGCGCGCGGGTGGGAGTGGCGCAGGTCGCTGGCTGGTGGCGCTTGGCGCGCTATTCGGCGCAGCGGTGGTGGTGTATGGCGTGGTGCAAGCCGCCGGGGTTGAGAATCGCGGCGGCAGCGGGCACGTGGCCGCCGGGCCGCTGATGGGCTTGTGGCTGGCGCTGGCGCATTTCGCGCTTGACCGTGGGAATATCGATGGTTGGCTGGGCATACCACTCCTTGCCTGGGTTCTGCCTGCGCTGGCGCTGACGCTGTGGGGACTAGTGTTGCTGGTGCGCGATGCTATGCGCGGCCAGGTGGTGGCGATTGCGCTGCTGTGCCTGTTTGCCGTGCCGCTGCTGCTGTTTGCGCTCGCGCTCGCCGTGGTGCCGCTGTTCGAGTCGCGCTATGTCGCGGTGGCGTTCCCAGCGTGGGTATTAGTAGCAAGCTACCCACTGCGCCTGATTGGCGTGGCAGGTCGCAAGCGCTTGGAAGTAGCGCGGTCTAGCCGGTTCGCGCCAGTGGCGTGCGCCATTCTCATGCTCTTCGTCCATGCGGCGGTGCTGTTCCAGCCGCAGCACGGCCTATTTTCGGGCGCGCCAGTGAAAGAGCAATGGCGCGATAGCATTGCGGCGCTTGCGGCGCGGCTTCACCCCGACGACCTGCTGATTGTGCACCCCTACTATGTGCTGCCGATGTGGCACTACTATGCGCAGCGCGTTACGCCCGACCCACTGCCCACGCCGGTGACGTTTAATGTGCTGGGCCAGGGCGATTGCCTGAACCAGCGCGTGCCGGTTGAGTGCTACCGGCGTGAATATGAGAAAGACTTTGACGCGGCGGCGCGCGGGCACGCCCGTATGCTGATGCTGATTGCCCCCGAGCATGCCCGCACGATCGACCCGCCCAAGACGCTGGCTGAGCTGCAGGCCGAGTGGCAGCAGAAGCCCAGTGGCGCTGCGCCAACCGAAGCCGACAAGTATGGCGTGTTGGGGCTGCGCTTCCAATTTGCTGACGATCAGGGCACGTGGCCGTGTGGCGGCGATACCTATGTTGGCGTCGAGCTGATGTGCGTCAGCTTTCCCTCGCGCTACCAGGAGAAGGGCGCGGCCTCAATTCCACAGCCCAATACGCAGCTCGAAGCGGTGTTTGGTGGCGAGCTACAGCTGCGCGGCTACACGATTGCGCCGCTGGGCGGGCAATTACGGCCAGGCGGCGCCCTGCCGATTACGCTGTATTGGGCCGCGGCCGCCCCGCCCACGCATGACTACACGATGTTTCTGCACCTCTGCCGCGATTGCACTGCGCCTCCGCTCGCGCAGGACGATCGCCGACCGCTGGATGGCTACGCCCCCGCCGGGCAAACGACAACCTGGAAAGTCGGCGACCCGGTACACGACGAACGTAGCCTGCATCTGCCCGCCAACCTCGCGCCAGGGCGCTACACGCTGCTGCTGGGCGTGTACCCGGCAGGCAATCCCGCTGAAGCCGCGCGCTTGAAAGCGACAAGCGGCGCCCCAGTTGTGGGTGGTAGCCGCCTGGTGTTGGGTGAAGTAACAATTGGCCAGTAGCGCTTGAAACATAACCCGTTAATCGGGAGTATAATGAACATATGCTCATCGATGAGGAGGTTCACGTGCTGGCGCGAAGTATTCCGAATCTACTAGGAATTTTTCGGATTGTCACTACACCGCTGCTGGTCTGGCTCATTCTCATGAACACGGCTGGCGGCTATTATTGGGCAGTAGTGCTGCTGCTCCTAATGGCGATTAGCGATATTGCCGATGGCCCGCTCGCGCGCCGCATGGGCGTGGTATCCCCGCTGGGCGTATTCCTCGATACCATCTCCGATAAAATTTTTGTGGCTGGCGCACTCATCCCCATGGTGCAGGTTAGCCTGATATCAGGCTGGATCGCGCTGCTGATCATCGTGCGCGATTTTGCCGTGTCGGGCTTGCGCTCGTTCGCCGCCGCTGAGGGCGAGGTGATTTCTGCGCGCCAGTATGGCAAGCAGAAGCTCGTCATCACCGTCACCGCACTGGTGTGGTGCTTGCTTGCAGCTGGGTTCAATGGACCTGCCGCAGGCGTGTTTCAGGCGGACCCGGCCCACCTCTATGGTTTGGCGCATTTCGTCTCGTGGCTGTTTAGCCTGTGGCCCATACCCATGTTCCTAACTGTCGTGTGGACAGCTTTCTCGGGTGCCGAATATTTCTGGAAGGCTTGGCCGTTGCTGAGTGGCAAGCTTGCCCCCGAGGCCCGCCCACGCCCACCCATCAAATCCCCCAGCAAGTAACGTTCTGGTATCCGCGCGGTTTTGCGCTACAATATACGCGTTTCCCAAGCCTGTGGTATTGAAACCTGAAGGAGCACGCTATGGCCGAGGCGACCGCCCCTGCATTTGAGGTACCTGCTCGTCGCGCACGGCTCAGCGCCTGGCAACAGGCTGCGCTGAGCCTGTATTGGTTTGGTAGCAGCGCACACTGGACGGCGATCCTGATTACGCTGTTGCCGCTGCAGGCTGAAGCGATCGGTGGATCTGACTTCAAAGGGCAAACACTGGCGAACATCCTCGCGGTAGGCGCGTTCCTCTCAATGGTGGTAGCCCCACTATTTGGGGCCTGGAGCGACCGCATCCGCACGCGCTGGGGGCGGCGCAAACCATTTCTGGTGGCGGGCACCGTGGGAAATGTGCTAGGCCTAACCGCGCTGGCCTTTATCCCCAGTACGCCAGGCGCGCTGGTGCCATACGTGCTGGCCTACCTGTGGATCAACCTGTTCAATAACCTGGCAACTGCGCCCTACTCGGCGCTCATCCCCGATGTCGTTCCCGCCGAGCAGCGCGGCTCGGCCAGCGGCTGGATGGGCCTGATGCAGATGCTGGGCAACTTTCTGGGCGGTATCACCGGCTTGCTGCTTGGGGTGTTGGGTGGTGTATCGGGCGCATACCTGGCAATTGCCGCGATTTTGCTGGTGTCAATGCTTATTACGGTGTTTACGGTTCACGAGCCTGACCCTGGGGCGGTGCCGCCGTTTCACTGGGGCGGGTTTTTGCGCGGCCTGATCGAACCATTTCGATCGCGCGATTTCAGCTGGGTGTTCTGGACGCGTTTTCTCGTAGTCATGGGCACATTCACGGTGCAAGGCTTTATCCTTTACTACATGAAAGACGTGGTAGCGGGCGGGGCCGAAACGCACAACTACACCTTCTTTGGTATACCATTCGCGAAAGATGCGGCAGGGGCGACCTCGTTCTTCATCCTGGCGCTGCTGCTCGGTGCGATCATTAGCTCGCTGCTCGCTGGTTCGCTCTCCGACCGCTATGGCCGTAAGCTGATGGTGTATATCAGCGGGGGGCTGCAGGCGCTGGTCGTGCTAGTCTACATCCTTAGCAAAAACTTTGAGGTGGCGGTGCTGATGGGCATCGTGTTTGGCCTGGGCTACGGCGCATACCAGGCAGTCGATTGGGCACTGGCGAGCGATATTTTGCCCAGCGAAGATGATTACGCGAAGGATATGGGCGTATGGCATGTGGCGATGACGCTGCCCCAATCGATTGCAACGCCAATTGCGGGCTTGCTGCTCGATAATTTTCAGCGCGTGGGGCAGGCGAATGGGCAGCCAACGCTTGGCTACACCGTGATCTTTGGTATTGCGTTTGTCTATTTCTTGCTCGGCACAGTACTGGTGCGCCAGGTGCGCGGTGCGCGGTAGTTTAGTAGAGATGCTATAATAAATTACACAAATTACGCGGTTGGTGTTTTTGCCTGCGGCAGAGCGGTACGTTCTGTCTTTTCGTGTGGTTTTTTGCGCGTCGCGCAAAAAACCACACATATACCCTCGAAGTACCCTGCTGCTGCAGGCACCATGCCTACAACGCGATGTACTGTGTAAGTCCTGTAAATTACCCACACGTTTATGGCATTTATATAGCGCAGTTTGGCGCGCTGATTACTATCTTGTTTGTACAAGGTGTACTATTTCTGCATCTATCTTGCTGCTTTATTTTCCAAACAAAAGATACAGATAACATAGAAAGTGATTAGTCAACATCTCTTCTGT
>JAFEAS010000050.1 GCA_018266315.1 Chloroflexi bacterium SZAS-1
GGGTCGGGCTGGGCGAACAGCACCAGGCCGCTCTGGGGGTCGGCGGCATCGGGCGTAGCCGATACATTGTAGCGCGCGACCGTATTATCGCCATTGCTGGCGGTGTAGTACACGAAGAACATCCCATTTTCGGCATACTTCGGGTGGAACGCCAGGCCCAGCAGCCCCTGTTCGCTGCCGTTGCTGGTAATCAGCGACGAAATATCGAGAAAGGGCGTGGTGGCGCGCTGGCCGTTCTTCACAATTGCAATCGTTCCCGTTTTTTCCACCACAAACAGGCGCGCGCTGCCATCGCCTGCCTGCGTGACGAACACCGGGTTACGCACCTGGCCGGTCACAAGCTCAAGCGCGATGCTAGTGGTAGCGGTGGAAGTACTGGCTGGTGCCGTAGGGTCTGTTGTTTCCATAGGTTCAGCCGTCGCAGCGGCTGTTGTCGCTATTGCAGCTGATTCTGCTGTGGGAGCAGGCGCAACAGTGGGGGCGCTGGCAGTGCCTGGGCCGCAGGCCACGAGCACCAGGGCCGCAAAGAAGAATAGTAAGCGTTGCATAATGAAGCAGCTTTCTCCTGGGTATGAGGCGGGACACAGTATAATGACGCGCATTGTAGCGAGTTCATCACGGTTGAGCCAGGTTCGCTTCTAGTATCGCATTGATTTTGGGCCGGGTATGTAGGTGTGGGATGAGTGCTCAGTGAGAAATACGCCGCGTGTAGTACTCACCTCAAGCTGAATGTGGGTAACGACCCTATGCACATTGCATTCATTGATTCATGGATTCAGACGATAGCTGAGGGTAGCGGTACGGCTGCGGGCATTGGCGGCTTGCAGCGCGCCTTGCTTGCGCGCGGCCACCGTGTGGCGCGGCTTTCACCGCCAATGCGCTGGCCCACTAACCTGACCGCGCGGCGGCTGCTGTTCAACGCGAGTTTGCCCGCGCTATTGCGCACGCTGCGCTACGACCTTGTAGTGGGGTTCGATATTGATGGGTGGCAGTGGTCGCGGGTACGGCCTGTTGGCACGCCTTACCTTGCGAGCATTAAGGGCGTGATTGCCGAAGAAATGCAGCACGAGGGCGGGCGCGTGCGAGCACTGTTCGAGGGTTTGTCGCGGCTGGAAGCTGCAAATGCGCGCCGCGCCGACGCGGTAATTACTACCAGCGCGTACTGCCGCCGCGCAATCGAGCACCACTATGGCATTACCCCGGCGCGGGTGCGGCTCGTGCCCGAAGGGATTGACCTGGCGCGCTGGCAGCGGCTGGTAGCGACGGTGCCGCACACCAGCGACGGCGCAACAATTTTGTGCGTAGCGCGCCAGTACCCGCGCAAGCATGTGGCTGATCTGCTCCGCGCGTTGCCGCTGGTACGCCAGTCTGTACCGCAGGTTCGTGCAATCATCGTGGGCGATGGCCCCGAGCATGCTGCGCTGCGGGCGTTGGCGGCACAGCTCGGGCTGGGCAATACCGCGCGCTTTACCGGCGCGCTGCCGGATGCTGAGCTGATGCGCATGTATCGCCGGGCCGATGTATTCTGCCTGCCGAGCGTACAGGAAGGCTTTGGTATTGTGTTTCTCGAAGCCATGGCCAGTGGCCTGCCGGTCGTCGCTACCAGCGCTGCCGCTATCCCCGAGGTGGTGCCGCAGCGGCAGGCGGGTATGCTGGTGCCGCCGGGCGATGTTGACGCCTTAGCCGCCGCCCTGACTGAGCTGCTGGGCGATGCCGCGTTACGCCGGACGTATGGCCTGGCCGGGCAGGCGCATGTCGTGCAGTTTGATTGGGAGCGTGTGGCCGACGTATTTCTTCAGCAAGTGGCACCGCTGATGCCGCGCTTACCATAACAGCAGTTTTCCCCAACGCAGGAACATTATTGCGCGGCCTCAAGCGCTGCCCGGCCAATCAGCTCAAGCGCTGCATCGTCGTTTGGCGGGTGGGTAAGGCCCGCACGCGCGTCGCGGTACATGCGCTCAAGTGGGAGCGTGCGGGTGAGCGCAAAGCCACCGGCAATCCGCAGCGCCTGGTCGGCGGCATCAACCGCTGCATTGGTACACAGGTACTTCGCTAGTGCAATGTGCGCCGCCATCCCTATGCGCTGCTCGGGCTGCTCGGCCCAGGTGCGCGCGGTATCGTAGAGCACGCTTCGCGCCGCACTCAGCGCGGCCTGCCCCAGGCCCACCCGCCGCTGGATGGCGGGCAGTGTGGCGATTGGCTTGCCCAGCGCGCTCGGCACGCGCTCGTGGGCATAGCGGCACACCGCCGCAATCGCCGATTGCCCGATGCCCAGGTACACCGCCGCCATGGTGAGTGCGAACCAGGCCGTGGCCGTCGGCGGCGCGGGCGGCGCAACCTTCCCAACCGGGTTGCGGTCGAATAGCCATTCCTCAGGCACAAACACCTTCTCGTAAAATACATCGAAGCTGCCGCTGGTGCGCAGCGCGAGTGCGTCGCCCCAGGTGTCTTCCATGCGTAGGCCCGCGGCTGGCGCGCGCACTACTGCATTGGCGGTTGCGCCTTGTGGCGCATCGGCGGTTGGTGGCAAGGTAACGCTGGTGACGAAATAGCGCAGCGCCGGGGCCATGCTCACAAATTGCTTGCGCCCATTCACCAGCCAGCCGCCTGCCGTGGGCGTGGCGGTGGTAGCGGGCGTGCCGCCGCGCGAAGGGCTGCCCAGCTCAGGCTCGGAGGCAGCGCCGTTGATCAGCGCGCCATATTCGGCAATATCGCGGCAGATCAGCGCAAATTGCGCTGCCGGCCAGCTGCCCAGCTCACGCACGCGCCCGATCAGGTGCATGGTCATGTTCACTGCCATGGCAGTTGCACCATCGCCCTGCGCGAGCCGCTCTTGCATCAATACCGTTTCGTACAGGTTCGCGCCCGCACCGCCATACTCGGTGGGCACAATCTGGCGCAGAAATCCAGCTTCGTGCAAATCGACATAATTCTCGGTCGGGAAGCGGCCAGCACGGTCGTTGGCATCAACCCGTTGGGCAAATCGATCGGCCAGCGTAGCCGCGATAGTAACCATCTGTTGCTGGCGGGGCGTGAGATTCATAGTCGTAGCTCGCCGTGTGTCGCTTTTCACGGATGCCATTATAGCGCAGAACATAGAAGTATGGCCGCTGCCCGAATTCCAATCCAGCATGGTATACTGGTAAGTATCATTCTACTCATACATCTTGAACTAACGTTATATCCGCACACGCAACCTTGATTGGTATCCTGCGCGCTGTGTGCTGCTAACCATCGAACGACGCTCGCCAGCATATGTTGCTCGGCGCTCGGTTCGGGTAGTGCTGCGCTTGCTGTAGGCATAAGGGACGCATGTTCGATCGTATTTTGCGCGCTGGGAAACAATTGCTTGCGCCAGCGGCAACGGCGGCACTGGCCTCGCCCTATACGGGCGTACCGGCTCGCCCGCGGGTTCTGCAAATAGTTCATAACCCCCCGGTTGAAACCGAGGGCGGGCGGCGCCTCACCGAGCTTTTCGGCTGGAACGACCCGGATCGGTTGGCGCGCCAGTATATTGCCGACCTGGCGGCCAGCAGCTATGGTTACCTGCAATATCAGATCGTCGAGCAGATTACCGCCGATTGGTTTCCGCCGAAGCTCGACGGGTTCCGCTATACCGGCCCTGGCTATGTACAGGCCTGGCGATCCCGGCGGATGCACGAGCCTGATCGCATTGATTATGAAGCGCAGGTGCGGGCGTTCAACCTGATCGAGCGCTACGAGCGCGGCGATTTCGACGAAGTGTGGTTTTTTAGCTTTCCCTACGCGGGCGATTACGAATCGACAATGGTCGGGCGCGGCGCGTTCTGGTGTAATTCACAGCCGGTGCCGAATACCGGTCACTGCCAGGGCCGCTTTGTGATGATGGCATTCAACTACGAGCGCGGCGTAGATTGCATGCTCGAAAACTTCGGCCACCGCACCGAGTCGATTATGAGCCGAGTGTTTGCGCACCATCCGCCCGCACAGAATCTGTGGAATCTGTTTATCCGCTACGATCAGGTTGCGCCAGGCGGCTCGCACTGCGGCAATGTCCATTTCGCCCCCAGCAGCGCCCGCGACTACGATTGGGGCAACCGCCGCCCGGTGCACAGCTTCTGCGATAACTGGTATAACTTCCCCGATTTGAGTGGGCCGGGCCGCATGGTAGATTGCAGCGAGTGGGGCAGCGGCGATATGCGCGCGCACCACCTCTGGTGGCTGAAACATCTGCCGCATGGGCCGGGCGAAACATTTGGTGTGAGTAATAATTGGTGGCAGTATCTCATTGATCCGAATCTGGTGCAATGAACGAATTAACCAAACAACAGATCGACGCAATTGTTGCGCGGCTGGCCGCTACGGCGCAGCGCTACCCCTTCGTTCGGGCCGAGCGCCTGCCCGCGATTGCCCTGCTCACCGCGACACGGATGCCCAACTGGCCGACCGAAGACCCGCTGCTGATTGGCCCGCGCCAGATGCTGTGGGGCTTCGCGCTCGACGACTTGAGCGATGACTGGTCGGTCAGTCTGAATGCGTTGCTGGCGCGCTATGCGACCCTGCGCGCGGTGGTCGGTGGTGCATTGCCGCCGCAAGGCGATGGCCTGGCGGAGATGCTGTACGAGCTAGTGGCCGATTTGCATACCCGCCCGCTGTGGCCGCAGCTGGCCGATACCTGGCGCGCATCGTTCAGCGATCTGCTCACGGGTATGGCTGCCGAGCGCGATCCGATACCGCCTGCCTCGGTTGAGGAATATATGGCGCATGCCCATTTGAGCATCGGTGCCATGCAAGATTCCTGGACGTTGTTCCTGCTCGTAGGCGATGTAGCGAGCTTACCGCAGTTACCAATTATCACCAGTGCGCTGCGTGCCGAAGCGCGCGTCATTCGCTTCTCGAACGACCTGAACAGCGCCGAGCGCGAGCGGCTTGAAGGCAAGCAGAATGCGCTAACCGTGTTTGCCAGCCAGGGGTATGGCGATGGCAGGGCCGCAACCGAGGCCGCGCTTGAGCAGGCACTCGCTACCTATCGCCATGCAATCGCTCAGGTGCATACCCGCACTGGCCGCTTCGAGCAGTGTATTGACCTGACGGTCGATGCTGCAATGGCCTTCTATCAGCATTCTACCTTCCACGAGTTTAAGCACCGCGAGGTAGGTGCGTAACACCTGGCATAAATCAATCGCTCTGGCAGTTCAATTGGGTAGAGCATAACGATGAAATTTTCGATGGCGCGCCCACTGGGTATCCTTGTGCTGGCCGGGTTCAGTTTTCTGGCCGCGCAGGGTACTGGCATCCGATTATTCTTTCATTTATTCTACATGTTGCTGGCGCTGCTGGTGCTTTCGTACCTGTGGGCCTGGTTTAACTTGCGCGGCCTGCTGGTACAGCGCGAAACCTTCACCCACCGCACGCAAGTAGGCGACCAGGCGCGCGAGCGCATTACCATTCGTAACCTCTGGCCGTTCCCTAAGCTCTGGCTCGAACTACAAGATCATTCAACCATGCCCGAGCATGGGAATGGTTTTGTTACGTATCTGCCGGGCAACGATCGCCGCCGCTGGGTATCGCGTACTCCTTGTACTATGCGTGGCAAGTTTACCCTTGGCCCGGCCACTCTTCTTAGCGGCGATCCGTTTGGTATCTTCAAGCTCGAGCGCAAAGTTGAAGGCACCGGCGAAATTCTGGTGTACCCCAAAACCGCGGCGCTACCCGGCTTTGTGCTGCCAAGCGCCGAGCTACCCGGTGGGCAAGACGTGAAGAGCCGCACGTATCATGTGACGCCGAATGTAGCGACGATTCGCGAGTATCAGCCGGGCGATAGCTTCAACCGTATTCACTGGCGCAGCAGCGCGCGCAGCGGCCAGCTGATGGTGAAGGAGTTCGAGCTCGACCCGACTGCCGAAGTGTATATTGTGCTCGATATGCAGGAGCGCATCCAGCAGCACCTTGCCATAGATATGCCCACCCAGCCGAATCGCCCGCTGCGCGAGCTGCGCATTGCCGAATCGACTGAGGAATATGGTGTGTTGGCGGCGGCTTCGATTGCGCGCCATCTGCTTGAGCAAAATCGCACAGTTGGATTGGTTTCATGGGGGCAGCATCGCGAAGTGATTCCTGCCGAACGCGAGTCGCGTCAGCTCTTTAAGATGCTTGAGGCGCTTTCGGTGCTACGCGCGCACGGTGCCCAGCCGCTGGCCGAAGTGCTGGCCGCCGAGAGTGTGCGCTTTGGCCGTAACTGTACCCTCGTTATTATCACCGCCTCGCTCGATGAGCGCTGGGTCGTGAGCTTGCAGCAGTTGCTGTACCGTGGGGTGCGCGCGGTAGTTGTGCTAGTTGATCCTGAAACATTTGGCGGGTGGCGCAATACCTTCACCGTGCAAGCGCGCCTGGCCGAGCTGCGCGTGCCAACCTATATCTTCCGCCAGGGGCAATCGCTGGCCGATGCGCTGGTGCGGCCCGTGGTGCTTGGTGCCGAACGCGTAGAGGTAGCGCGCTAAAGCGGTACGCGGCACGACATAGTGGGGGCAGCTCTACCGCCCCCGAATTCGCGTATCATCCTCAAATGGTAGCGCCCTGTGAGTATCTTCCCCTACGAATGCACAGCCGGGAGAAACATGCGTGGCTTGAGTGCATTGCCAGGCGTAGTGGTAGGCGTGCGGGTAACGGTTGGTGTGGCTGAAGGCGAACTGGTTGGCGTGGCAGTAGCGGTAGACTGTTGCGCCCAGCCCATATCGGCGAACAGGCCTAGCGTGATCGGCCCAGGATTTAGAATCGCTTCGCCCTTGCCGAGTTGTGGGGTCATCAACGAATTCGGGTTGCCTACCGGGTAGGTGCTCTCATCGAGGTGCGCATAGCTTGAGCCTTGCTGCCAGGTGCTAGGCACGTACAGGCGGGGCTTCCCACCAGCGGCGGCAACCGTATTCGCGCCATTGAGAAATAGGTTGTTACTGGTAAGCTGGCTGCCGAGCGTGGTTGTATTGTTTGGGAAAAGCGAAGTATTGATCAGCGCCTGGTTGCTGCCATTCACAACCTGCCGGTCGTAGATCGCAGGGAAACCCGACCCCAGGCCCCAGCTGCCTTTCCCCAGGCTATAGGTTGCAGTGCCCACAAACCCCAGCCCATGCCCCAGCTCGTGCAGCACAACCGTCATCAGGTCGTATTGCGTGGCTGACGGATGACCGTCGGTGCCGTAATACCAGTTTGCAAAGGTGCTATTAAAGTTCGCGTCGATGTCAACTGCGCCGGGATCCAGGTCGGTTTCTGCCAGCTTGTTCGCCAGCGCCGAGGGGTACCAGGTGCCAGGCATGGGTGCGCCGGGGAAATCGCGCAGCAGCGTATGCGCACTGGCCGAGCCAAGCACGCCGGTGCCAAGCGTTGTCCAGGTCGCATTCACCCGAATCGGCACCGGTGAGCTGATCTGCGTTGCCCAGATATTGACCGCTGCCTGGAATGCGGCCTGTGCGGGCGCGGAAAACCCATTATAGGTAACAAGAAATGTCGCGCTGGCGGGGCTAGCACCCTGTTGTGGGTGGGCGAGCGATGTGGGTGGGCCGATGCGCGAGGGCGGGCCAGGTGGCCCGGCGCGCAGCTCGATGAGTTCGCCAGGGCGGGTGATGCCGCCAGCGCGCGCCACGAGTGCGCGGGGTTGGATCAATGCCAGGCTTACCAGCAGGCATAGGAATATCACCGTGGTGAGCCGCCAGGCCCAGTGCGTTGTTAGTGAGTAGAAAGACACCTGCGAACTCCTACAAACGTATGTTGATGCTTAGATACTTCGTGAACGTAGTATAGCGGAATTCGCTGCCCGAATAGCACTATGTTGCGTGAGAATATGTTCACGCTCTGCATTACGAGGCTTGGTCGTTGGGTTATGCTGCGGCCTGTGCCAGCGCGCGCAAAATGGCGCGGCGGGTTAGCACGCCCTGAAGTTTGCCTTCTGCGTTGACCACCAGCACGAGCATATGAGTGCCGCTAAGCATCAGTTGCAATGCGTCTTCCTGGGGAGCTTGCTCGTTCAGCACTGGTGTATCGTGCATGGCAAGCTGTGCCGCAGTGGGGAAATCGCCTTGATCGAGGTTCTGCACTGGCAGCGCAGGCGCACGCAGTGCTGTTAGCCAGGCGGCGCGCGCTGGCCCTGGCAGCTGTCCGATTAACGAACTATCGCTGATAACCCCCACTGGTTTGCCTTCGTCCAGCACCACTACAAACCGTTCCGGCGAACTTAGCACCAGGGAGGCCACTGTGGCGAGGGCTGCACTGGATGGGACGGTTGGCACGGCGCGCTGCATCACTAACCCGATCGGCGTGGGCGGCTCGGCATCGCGGATCGCGCCGGTAACTGTGGGGGCTGCGCGCACGGCAGCGTGTAGTGCCTGCTCGGTACCAAATAGCCCTACAAGCTGTCCTTCGCGGTCGAGCACCGGCACATTATCGAGGCCCCATTCAATTAAGGGGTTGAGTGCCTGGGGAATAGACGATTCGACATAGACCGTGCGGATGTCGTTTGTCATCACCTCGGCCAGCGCGCGTTCGGGCAAGCTATCGAGTAGCGCCTGGCGCTCGGTTTCGTTGAGCACTGGCAGCAGGCGTAATGGCAGCGCAAGGCCGCCACGCTGCTCAAGATCGGCGGCGCTGAGTATTCCAACAATTGTCCCCTGCGCGTCTACCACCGGAAGGGTCGTTTGCTCACGTTCGAGCATCAACGCCAGTGCTGTGCGCAGCGACGTTTCGGGGTGGGCGCTGGCAGGCTCGTGCTGCATGAGCTGGCCCACGCTGCGCTCACCGAATGGCCCGCTCGAACGTAAGATAGCGCGGTATACGCGCACATCTTCTACCGTGATCAGCGCTTCCTGCAAAAGGTCATCGAGGAGGGGTAGAATACGCCCTACCCGCTCGATCCGATCGACCCATTCGATGACAAGTGGGCTAGAGCTAAAGCCGCTCGCGCTGGCGGTGCGTAACCGCTGCCCGGCACCAAACCCGGCAATACCGCGCAGCACGGTTGCGCCCGTGGCCCCTTCGCGCTGGAGCCGTTCGAGTGCGGCGAGATACAGCGGCTGTCCGCTGGCCTGGTCGCGCTCGTTCAGGTAGATGCGTACCCGCTTGATTGTTTCGCTGCTGGTCATCGTCGTTCTAGCTGATTGCTGGTTTCACCCGGTTGCATTATAGCATGGCGTGGCGATGCAGCTACCAGGCCCAAAGCCCAACGCCCTGGTGCAAAGATGCAGCCCCCATAGGCCGAACGGTACATTCGTGCTACAATGCGCGCAGGCCACACTGGGCAGCAGGAGGAAGCTATGACCGCTATTCCCACCGATATAACAGCACTACTGGCCGAAGCTGAGGGGCTGCAGCTAGCATTTGTGCGCCGCGCCTTCCGCACCGACGAGCTGGCCGAGACGCTGGCCGCCCTGGCAAATGCGCAGGGTGGCATGGCAATAGTTGGCATAGCCGGGAAAAGCAAGAAGCTCGAAGGTATAGCCGATGCGGCGGCGGCGCGGCTGGCGGTGCTAGATGCGGCATTGGCCTGCACGCCGCCACTGGTACTACCCTTGCCCGAGGTGGTGGTTGTACGTGATGTGACGCTGTTGATGCTGGTGGTTCCTGCTGGTCTGCCGCATGTCTATAGTGTGCATGGCAAATACCTACGCCGCCTCGGCGCAACCAATCAGCCCATTCCGCCCGATGCTTTGCGCAAGCTATTGCTCGAACGTGGTGAGACCAGCTGGGAACGGCTGACACCCGAGGGCGCAACGCTCGCCGACCTTGATCAGACCAAGCTGGGGGCATATGTGCGCCGGGTCGGTGCTGCCGCCGAGGCCGACCCACTGGCGTTCCTGTTTCGGCGCGGCTGCGTGGCCCGCGTGGCCGGGAATGGGAGCCTGGAAGCGGGCGATGATACCGTCGCCCTGATGTCTAATTCCCAGCCCTCCGTTCCCAACTATATCCCGACCAACGCGGGCTTGCTGCTTTTCGGTAAGGAAGTGGATCGCTTCTTCCCGCAATGTGAAGTGACACTGTTGCGCTACCGTGGCCGCGAGATGAGCGACGAATTTTTGCGCGAAGATATACACGATACGCTGGCTGAAACCGTGCGCCGCGCCGAGCTATGGCTTTCGGAACATATGCGCCGTGGCAGCCGCATGGTGGGGCTTGAACGCCAGGATTGGGTGCAGTTCCCGCAGGGCGCGGTGCGCGAGGCATTAGTGAATGCGGTGGCTCATCGCGATTATACGGTGCGGGGCGAGGGCATTCGCATTGCGCTGTTCGGCGATCGGATGGAGTGCTACTCGCCGGGGCGCTTACCGGGCCATATGACGGTTGAGAATATTGTGGAAGAGCGCTTCTCGCGGAACGAAACCCTGGTGCAGGTGCTGGCCGATTTTGGCCTGATTGAGCGGCTGGGCTACGGCATCGACCGGATGCTGCGCCAGATGGATGAGGCGGGTCTGCCACCGCCTGAATTCCGCGATACGGCAGCGGGCTTTCTGGTGACGCTGCGTGGCCGCGCCGATGATATGCCCGCCGAGCCAAGCTCAACCGATACGCGCGCGTGGCGGCGGATGGGCCTGAACGAGCGCCAGGTCGCCGCGCTGGTGCACCTTACCGAGCACCGCCGTATTAGCAATAGCGAGCTGCAAGAGCTGGCACCTGATGTTTCGGCGGAAACCCTGCGCCGCGACTTAGCCGACCTTGTGGAGCGCGGCCTGCTGCTGAAAATTGGTGAGAAGCGCGGTGCCTACTATATTCTGAAATGAGCACGATTGGAAGTTCGCTCTAGCAGCCATATTCCTTTTCCTTATACCCCGGCCTTATAACTGCGCACCAATAAAAATGCGGTACCGCCCTGCCGAAGGCGCATTGCTTACGCGCAAGTACTTGCAATCTTCGCCAAAAGTCTTGATTGACTCATCAATCAATTTGTGTTATATTTTTAATTGACTGATGAATCAATCAAGAGTAATGCAATGGCAAACAGCGAAGAGCAAGAAAACGTCGACCGACGCCAGCAGATTCTTGAGGCTGCGCTCAAGGTGTTTAGCGTCAAAGGCTTTCATAAAGCCACGAACAAAGACATCGCGCAGGCGGCGGGCGGGATTTCGCCGGGCCTGATCTACTGGTATTTCAAGGATAAGGAAGATCTGTTCCTTTCGCTGATTCGTGAGCGCGGCACCGTGTTTGATCTGGCCGATCATCCTGAGCGGGTGATGAACTTGCCGCCGCGCGCGGGGCTGGCGCTGGTTGGGCGCACGTATCTGTCAATCTTTCAAGTACCTGGCAATGTGGCTCTGCTGCGCATTTTGGTCGGCGAAATCACGCGCTTTCCCCAGGTTGGTGAAATGTTTTTTCGTGTGGTAGGCCGCCGGTTTCTCGATTTTCTCAGCCAATACCTGCAACATTGTGTTGATCGCGGGGAATTACGCCCGCACGACACCATGATCGCCGCGCGTAGTTTTCTGGGCATGTTTGTTGTCAATGTGATTGCGCGCGAGGTTTTTCGCCAGCCCGAAGCGGTAGCCGTATCGAACGAGCAGCTGGTAGCGACCGTCATCGATATTTTTATCGGTGGCTTAGAGCCGTGCTAAGGGGACAATGATGCCCGAGTATGTACTTCCACTTGCTTCGGCTGAAGCAACGCTGCCCCATGTGGGCGGCAAAGGGGCGAACCTGGCCGAGCTGGCCCGCGCTGGTTTTGCGGTACCGCCGGGCTTTCTGCTCACTACCGATGCCTACCAGGCGTTCGTTAGGGCAAATAGCCTGGCCGAGCAGATTGTGACGCTGGCACGCACCGCCAGCGCCGATGACCCGCTAGCGTTAGAGCAGGCTTCCGCGCAAATTCGGTTGCTGTTTGCGAGTGGCCATATACCCCCTGCGCTGGCCGAAGTCATTGTGGCGGCATACCACCAGCTTGCAGGCGGCACCGCCGAATTTCCAGTGGCAGTGCGCTCATCGGCAACGGCGGAAGATTTGCCCGGGCTATCGTTCGCGGGCCAGCAAGATACATACTTAAATATTGTGGGCGACACTGCACTGCTTGAAGCGGTGCGGCGCTGCTGGGGCAGCCTGTGGACGGCCCGCGCCCTGGGGTATCGGGCGCGCAACGGCATTGCGCCCGATGATGTAGCGCTTGCAGTGGTGGTGCAGCAGCTGATTCCTGCCGACGTATCGGGCGTTCTTTTCACCGCTAACCCGCTCAGTGGGCGGCGCGCCGAAATCGTAATTGATGCGAGCTATGGCCTGGGCGAAGCGATTGTTTCGGGCCAGGTTGAACCCGATCATTATGCCGTTGATACGGCGCGCTGGCAGATTACCAGCCGCAAGCTTGGGGCGAAAGCCCTGGCGATTGTGCCGCGCGCTGGTGGCGGCACCGAGGAAATAGCCCATACCGCAGGCGCGCAGGCATTGCCCGATAGCCAGATTCTTGAGCTAGCGCAGACGGCGGCGCGCGTGGCGGCGCACTTCGGCAGCCCGCAGGATATTGAGTGGGCCTGGGCGAATGGCCGCATGTACCTGCTGCAGTCGCGCCCGATTACCTCGCTCTATCCGCTGCCTGATCTGCCCGCAGTGCCAGGTGCGCCACGCGTGTATTTCAGCTTCAACTCGGTGCAGGGCGTTGTCGACCCATTTACGCCCTTGGGGCGCGATGTGCTGCAACTCCTGGCAAGCGGTTTTCTTACGCTCTTTCGCGTTGATCGCCCAGTGCGTGAAGGGATTCCGACAGCTGGCGGGCGGTTGTTCATCGATGTGACCGATATTACACGGCTCTGGCTTGAAGCGCTCAAGCGTCTTGATCCAGGGGCGCACCGCACCTTAACACAGCTCATCGCCGATGGCAGCGTCGAAGCGCGTGCGCCTGAGCCATTGCCAACCCTGCGCCGCTTGCTGCCGGTGCTTGGCCCGGTGCTGCCGCAGATCTACGGCGCCCTCTCGGCACCAGCGTTGGCGCGTGCCCGCGCTTTAGCCAGGGGCGAGCAGTTCGTGGCTGTGGCGCGCACGCATGTGGCTGCGGCACATACCCTACCTGCGCTGCTCGATGCGCTTGAAAGCGATGCCGCACAGGCAATTCCCGATGTCTTCCCGAACGTGGCACCGGTTGTTGCACCAGGGCTGGTACTGATGAGCCTGCTCGATGGCTGGCTGCAGCGCTGGCTTGGCTTAGCGCCGGGGTCGGTGTTTCAGCTGCTGCGCGGCTTGCCTAACAACGTTACGACTGAGATGGATTTGCGGCTGTGGGCGGTGGCGCAGACGATCCGGGCCGATCCTGCGGCGCGCATCGCGCTGCTTGATACGCCAGTTGAAGAGCAAGCTGCCGCATATATGCGCGGCACGTTGCCTGTGGTAGCGCAGCGTGCGATCGGCGAATTTCTCGCTCAGTACGGCATGCGCGGTGTGGCCGAGATTGATATTGGCCGCGCGCGCTGGCGCGATGACCCCACGCCAATTTTGCAAACGCTCCACGGCTATTTGCAGCTCGATAACCCTGCGCTCGCGCCGGATGCGCAATTTACCCACGGCGCGGCGGAAGCTACGCGCCTGACGGGCGAATGGGCGGCGCGCCTGGGCCGCACGCCGCAGGGGCGGTGGCGCGCGCGGGTGTTGCGCTTTGCCAGCAGGCGTATGCGCGAGCTGCTGGGTCTGCGCGAGTCGCCAAAGTTCTTTCTTATTCAGATGCTGGGAATGTACCGCGATGCTCTGCTGGCGCAAGGCCGTATGCTGGTAGCGCGCGGCGTGCTCGCCCAGCCCGGCGACATCTTCTTTCTTTCGCTGGCCCAGCTGCGCACCGTTGCTCAGGGCGCACCCGCCGATCTACGTGCGCTCGTCGCGGCTAACCGCGCCGAATACGAGTACAACCGCACGGCGCGGCGCATGCCGCGGCTGCTGCTGAGCACTGGCGAAACGTTTTACGATGGCCTGAGCGAAAGCAGCCCAAACGATCTGGTGGGCGACCCGGTATCGCCGGGAGTGGCCGAGGGCCAGGCGCGCATTGTGCTCGACCCACGCGGCGTGCGCTTACAGCCGGGCGAGATTCTGGTCTGCCCGGCCACCGACCCGGGCTGGACGCCGCTGTTCCTGACGGCGGGCGGCCTGGTGATGGAAATTGGCGGCATGGTGACGCACGGCTCGGTTGTCGCGCGCGAATATGGCATCCCGGCCGTCGTCGGTGTTCACGAAGCAACCACGCGCATTCACACCGGGCAGCGCATCCGTGTCGATGGGGCCACCGGGCATGTGACCTTGCTCGAAGCCGCGTAGCCGGGCGATCTGTGTATAAAAACTGAGCAGGAACTATAACGGAGGAATTATGTTAGCGCGCCTGCTACCAATTATTCGTAAAGAGTTTATTCATATTATGCGCGACCCGCGCACGCTGGCCGTGATGTTTTTGCAGCCCCTGCTGCAGCTCATTCTGCTGGGCTATGCCGCCACCGCCGATGTGCGCAACACGCCGCTGGCCGTGCAAGACCTGAGCCGCACGCCGCAGAGCCGCCACCTCGTCGAGGCCTTCACGCAATCGGGGCAGTTTGCGGTGATGCGCAGTGTGAATAGCGAGAGCGAGCTAGCCCAGCTGATTGACAATGGCACGGCGCGCGCTGGGCTGATCATTCCGCCAGGATATGCTTCGGATGTAGAGAGCGGGCGCGGCGCGCAAGTGGCCTTTGTGCTCGACGGCTCCGACCCGACTGTGGCCGCGTCGGCGCTGTCGTCGGCGCAGCTGATTGGGCAGGTTGAAGCCACGAAGATTCAGCAACAGACCCTGGCGCGGCGCGGGACGAATGTTGCGCTAGTGGCACCGGTTGAGGTACGCCCGCGGGTGTGGTACAACCCCGACATGGCCAGCGCTGTGTTTATGGTACCAGCCCTGATCGGCTTGATCTTACAGATCCAGGCCACGCTGCTCACCGCTTCGGCGATTGTGCGCGAGCGCGAGCGCGGCACGATCGAGCAGCTGATCGTCACACCGATTCGCCCGCTAGAGCTGATTCTGGGCAAAATCTTACCGTATGCGCTGGTTGCGCTGCTCATCACCATCGAGATTCTGATGATTGGTACGGTCTTATTCGGCGTGCCGATCAAAGGCAGCCCGCCGCTGCTGATGGCGATTGCCTGCCTGTTCCTGGTGTCGTCGCTCAGCCTGGGCCTGCTCATCTCGACAGTGGCGCAAACCCAGCAAGAAGCCTTTCTGCTTACCTTCCTAACGATCCTACCATCGGTGTTTTTGTCGGGCTTTATTTACCCGATTGCCGCGCTGCCGCGTGTGCTGCAATTCATCAGCGGGCTGGTGCCGCTGACCTATTTCCTGGTGGTGGTGCGCGGCATTGTGATCAAAGGCGTGGGCGTGCAGGCGCTTGCCAGCCAGATTATTGCGCTAACGATTTTTGGCGCAGTGCTGATTGTACTCGCGTCGCGAAGCTTCCGTAAGCGGCTCGATTGAAATCCATCGTGAGCAGTTCGTGGTTGGTCGTCGGCAGTATTTCAACATGATAGAACCTTTGTCAGTCGTCAGTTGTCGGAGAAACATATGAATCATAATCGAGCGCGCATTATTGTGCCGATTGTTGTGCTAGCGCTCGTCCTGGGCGGTAGCTACTACTGGTGGAATAGCCGCAGCGTCGCTGGCTCGCAGCAGCTGAGCGGCTCAGGCACGATTGAAGCCGAAGATGTGCTGATTACCAGCGAGGTTGCAGGCCGCGTGCAGGCGCTTTTCGTCGATGAAGGGCAGGAAGTCCAGCCTGGTCAGCAGCTGCTGCGGCTCGACCCCGCGCTGCTCGAGGCCCAGCGCGACCAGGCCGCTGCCGCCGTGGGTGTGGCCGATGCGAACCTGGCGCTCTTGCGCGCGGGCAGTCGGCCCGAAGACGTGACGGCGGCGCAGGCTCAGGTTGAGCAGGCGCAGGCCGCGCGCGATGGTGCGGCCCAGGGCTACGAGAATGCGCTCAAGGCGCTGAAAAACCCGCAGCAGCTCGACGTGCAGGTGATTCAGGCGCAGGCTGCACGCGATGCCGCCCAGCAAGCCTTGGCGCAGGTGCGCGCTGGTACCCGCCCCGAGGATCTGGCGCTGGCTGAGGCGGCGCTGCAACAGGCGACCACCAACCTGCAAGCCACCCGCGATCGGCTTTCGGCGGCGAAGACCCAGGCCGACGCGCAGGTGCAGCAGGCCGCGCTGGCGCTCACCCAGGCGCAGGCGCGTTACGCTCAGGCGAAGACCAACTGGGACTATGTGCAGGAAACCGGCAACGACCCGATTGTGCCGAGCGTGGTTGATACCAAGACCGGGAAAAAGCAGCCAAACAAGGTGAGCGATGGCCAGCGCGAGAATTATTATACCCAGTATGTGCAGGCCGAAGCCGCGATGCACCAGGCCGAACAGGCCGTGCAGCAGGCGCAGATTGCCGCCGACTCGGCGCGCCAGGCGGAAGTGACCGGCGTGCAGGCGGCCGAAAGCCAGGTGCAGACAGCTAACCTGACGCTGTCCAAACTACGCAATGGGCCAACCAAAGAGAACATTGCCATCGCCCAGACTGCGCTGGCGAATGCGCAGCGCGCGCTGACCCAGGCGATTGCCATGCGCAAAGACCCACAGCAGTTGCAAACGGTTACCGATGCCGCAAAGGCCCAGCTTTCTGCCGCAGATGCCCAGCTTGCACAGGCGCAGAGTCGGCTTGAGCTGGCCCAGGCCGGGGCACGTGCCGAACAGATTAAGGCTGCCGAGGCGCAGCTGGCGCAGGCCAAAGCCAACCAGCGTCAGATTGAGGTGCAGCTTGCCAAGGCGGTACTGAGCGCGCCGCACGGTGGCCTGGTGCTGAGCCGCAGCATTCACGAAGGCGAGCAGGTGCTGCCCGGTGCCGCGCTGATGACGGTTGGTTCGCTCGATAGCGTGCGCCTGACGGTGTATATCGGTGAGACCGATATAGGCCGCGTGCGCCAGGGCCAATCCGTCGATGTGACGGTCGATAGTTTCCCGGGCCGTGTGTTCAAAGGCACTGTGTCATTCATTTCGCAAGAGGCGCAGTTCACCCCGCGCAATGTGCAAACGAAGGACGAGCGGGCGACAACCGTGTTTGCCGTGCGGGTTGAGCTACCGAATGCCGACCACGCGCTCAAGCCGGGCATGCCCGCCGATGCGACGATTGTTGAGTGATGATGGTGAGTAACGCAATCGAAACCACCGATCTCAGCCGCGCCTTTGGTGCAATTCAGGCCGTAGCCGGGTTGAACCTACAGGTGCCAGCCGGGCGGATCTACGGGCTGGTTGGCCCCGACGGCGCGGGCAAAACCACCACACTGCGCATGCTCTGTGGGGTGTTGCAGCCCGATGCAGGCCAGGCCCAGGTGATGGGCATTGATGTGGTGCGTGACCCCGAACGCGTGCGGCGGCGGCTTGGCTACATGCCCCAGCGCTTTAGCCTGTATGGCGACCTGACCGTGCGCGAGAATATGCGCTTCTTTGCCGATGCGTATGGTGTGCCGCGCGCTGAACAGCCGCCGTTGATTGAGCGATTGCTCAGCTTTAGCGGCCTCGGGCGATTTCAAACCCGCCGTGCTGATGCGCTCTCGGGCGGCATGAAGCAAAAGCTGGCGCTGGCGTGTACGCTGATTCACAAGCCCGCCGTGCTGCTGCTCGACGAGCCAACCACCGGCGTCGACCCGGTGGCGCGGCGCGAATTCTGGGACATTTTGCGCGACGCCGTGAACCATGATGGCGTGACGGTGCTGGTATCAACGCCATATATGGATGAGGCCGACCGCTGCCACGAAGTTGGATTTATGCGCGCGGGCAACCTCATGGCCTCGGGCACACCGCGCGATTTGCAGCGGCTGGTGCCGGGCGTGGTATTGGAGGTGCAGGCCAAGCCGCTGCAGGCGGCGCAGCACGCGCTGCGCGCGCTGCCCGAGGTGCGCGAGGTGCAAGTATTTGGCGATCGGCTGCACCTGTTTGCCGATGCCGCGCTACCCGAAACACTCTTACGTCAGCCGCTGGCCGCACAGGAGATTACGCTCACCAGCGTGCGCGCGATCCAGCCGACCATGGAAGATGTGTTTATGTTCCTTCAGCGCGAGGCCACCAGT
>JAFEAS010000051.1:0-13947 GCA_018266315.1 Chloroflexi bacterium SZAS-1
AATGCTTGAAGGATGACAATGACAAACCCATTTCGCAGCCCGGCTGAACTGCGCGCCTTAGCATCTGCGCAAGGTATTACTGCTACCCTTCACCCCACCGGCCAGCCCATGCCCACAGTTGAGTTAGCGGCGGCGGCGCTGGGCATTGCCGTCGAATCCATGACAAAAAATATCGTTTGCCTGATCGATACACAGCCAGTGCTAGTAATCGCCGCCGGGCAATCGCGCATCGACGATCGCGCGCTGGCGCAGCATTTTGGGCTGAGCCGCAAGAAAGTCGGGCTGGCGCGCCCCGAGCAAGCCTACGACGTGAGCGGCTTTGTCGTTGGTTGCATGCCCTCGTTCGGCCACCGCACTCATCTTCTCACGCTCATCGACCCGGTGGTAATGGTATTGCCGCGCGTGTATGGCGGTACCGGCGACCCGGCCGTGCTCATTTCGCTAGCTACCACCGACCTGCTGGCGCTGACCGGCGGCACTGTGCTCGCTGTGACGCGCTAGTGCCTGGTAAAACGATTTGCTTTACCAGACTACTAAGCGTGCTATACTGATAGTACCCCGCACATTCATCCAGTCGTTCAAGCACTGGGGGCGTTATGTTGCACATTCGCGTGCGGGCTACTCTGCTGGCCGTGCTCCTCGCCAGTGCGCTTTGGCT
The DNA here is from genome assembly GCA_018266315.1 of Chloroflexi bacterium SZAS-1. Classification (GTDB taxonomy): domain Bacteria; phylum Chloroflexota; class Chloroflexia; order Chloroflexales; family Roseiflexaceae; genus Kouleothrix. The sequence goes on from JAFEAS010000051.1 coordinate 659, forward strand.
TGGTGCGCCCTCAAACACCTCGGTTGTGCTGTACGATGCGCTGCTGCGCACCCCGCCGCAGGCTCAGGGCTGGTCGTATCTCTTTTCGCATGGCCTACCATCCCAGCAGATGGACGAGCGCACAGTGACATTGGATACACGCAGCACAGTCGCGCTCAAGGCGGGCTACTTCGCCAGCCAGCAAGGCTTTGTTGGGAGCACCGCACCCGTGCCAACGCTCGATCGCACGGTCGGGTTTACGGTAACGTTCACCTTACAGCTCCTGGCCGAAACCCACAGTGCCAGCAACAATCGCGCTGGTTTCAGTATTATTGTGTTAAGCAGCGATGCGCACGGCATTGAGCTGGGCTTCTGGGCGGATCGCATCTGGGCGCAGGAGGGCGGCACCACCAGGCTGTTTACGCAGGCTGAAGCCGTGGCGTACAATACAACCGCAGCACTGGCGCGCTACGACCTGAGTATCAAAGGCGATCGCTACGAGCTGCGCGGCGGTGGCAAGCGCCTGCTCAGTGGGCCAGTGCGCAGCTATGCCTCCTTTATCGGCCAGCCCGACCCATACGAGACGCCTAATTTTCTGTTTGTGGGCGACGATACCAGCTCGGCGGCGGCGCAATTTCGGCTGGGGCAGGTAAGCGTTATGCCCATAAGCGGCTCGCCAGGGTTACCGCACGGGCAATACTTGCGCTTTGTGCCAATTGTGCGCCGCTAGCGCCTGAGCACGCACCGCCAAAGCACGCCGAACACGGAGTTTTTTGCAATGGGCCTGGTATGAATCGCATCGACCGCATGACCGCGATCGTGCTGCTGCTGCAAGAGCGCCCGCGCACGGCTAGCGCCATCGCCCGCCAGTTCGAGGTATCGCGCCGCACGATTCTGCGCGATGTTCAAGCCCTATGCGAGATCGGCGTGCCGATTGTTGCGCGTGAAGGCGTGGGCGGCGGCTATGCCCTGCCGCTCGATTACACCATTTCCCCGCCGCAGCTCAACCCGCGCGAAAGCTTCCTGCTCTTGCTCGCGCTCGAAACCATCACCCGCCTCTCCGACGCGCCCTTTGCCGCCGAACGCAGCACGCTGCTGGCTAAGTTGCGCGCCTTGCTGCCACCCCAACAGCTTGCCGAGGTTGAAAACCTGTTGGGATCGGTAGCGATTGACACACCGCAGCGCCACCAGCGCGCGCCCTGGCTCGACCGGATGATTGCCGCCGCCCAGGCCCGCCAGTGGTTACGTATCGAATACCAATCAGCCACGCGTCTATCGGTAATGCACATCCTGCCGCTGCACATCAGCACCCAGGAAGGCTTCTGGTACTGTCGTGCCTTCGCCCACGAGCCGGCCGAAGAGCGCACATTTCGTATCGATCGTATTCGCACGGTGGCAAGCCCCGAGCTTAGCTTCACGCCTGGCCCGATGCCCACCGCTACACCGTATACACATCCCAGCCATCCCGAGGTACAGGCGACCCTTACCGCGCGCGGCGTCGCTCTGGTAGAAAGCGAGCCACACCTCGGCCAGCACATCGAACGCCTGCCCAACGGCGATGGTCGGCTCTGCTTTCGCTGCCCGCCTGCCGAACTCGCCTGGTACGCGCGCTACTTCGCTAGCCTTGGCGCCGAGGCGCAGGTGCTCGAGCCGCCCGATCTGCGTATCGCCATTGCCCGCCATGCCCGCCAACTGCTTGCGCAATATTCAGAATAAATGGTGACATACTTCTGTCACTGTTCTTCTGCTACACTACGCTCAGCGCATCCAAACCACATACGCCGATAGGGTAGAGAAGGAGGCCATCATGGCAGTTCACCCCGATATGGTGGGCATTATTGTGAGCAATATGGCCGCATCGCTCACGTTTTACCGCATGCTTGGGCTTAACATTGCGCCCGGCCAGGAGCACGAACCGCACGTTGAAGTGATGACCCCGAACGGCTACCGCATCGCCTGGGATAGCGAAGATCTGATGCGCGACATGGATCCCAATTGGCAGCGCCCGGTCGGCCAGCGGGTTGGTCTGGCCTTCAAGTGCGATAGCCCGGCTGAGGTCGATGCGCTGTATGCGCAGATCGTTGCGGCGGGGTATCGCGGCCACAAAGCGCCGTGGGATGCATTCTGGGGGCAGCGCTACGCCCAGGTCGCCGACCCCGACGGCACCGTACTGGATTTGTTTGCCGCGCTTGCGTAATCACCACACCACCGGGGCATAGGGAAAGCCGGAGCCGTTAGCGATTGTTTACTTGCTGATCACTTATACCAAATCTGGTTGAATACGTGTAGATATACGCGGTACGCGGTGGCCAGCGTTTGCGGAATAGTGCCTGCGGAAGCATGCTACCAAACTATTTTTTGTGTCCCACGGTTGGCGCGAAGCGCCAACCGTGGGACACGATGATACACAAAGTACCGCGCTGCCGCAGGCTACAAATGTCCACCGCGTAACGCGTGTATATTATGCACAACGCATGACGCACGACAAAGCCAACCGCTCGCGCGTCGTGCGTCATACGATTGGCGAATTTAGTATGACATCAGTGCTCTGTGTCTCCGTGCCTCGGTGGTAAACCACTTTAGTGCTTTTCTTCGCTCAACACCTGGCGCGTCACGTCGCGTGCGGCGGCCTCGTGCTCGGTGCGCCAGCGCTGCTCGCGCAACGATTGCATCACCATATCGCGCACCTCGGCGGGCGAATCGCAGAGCACAAGCAGGTTCAAATCTGCCTCGGCGATTTTACCCTCGGCCAGCATCGTCGTGCGTAGCCAATCGATCAGCCCCTGCCAGTAGGCCGAGCCAAACAGAATCACCGGGAAATTCTGCACCTTGCCCGTCTGGATGAGCGTGAGCGCCTCGAAGAGCTCATCCATCGTGCCGAAGCCGCCAGGGAAGATCACAAATGCCTGGGCGTATTTCACAAACATTGTTTTGCGCACAAAGAAATAGCGGAACTCAATCGCAATATCGACAAACGGGTTCACGCCCTGCTCGAAGGGCAGCTCGATATTCAGCCCCACCGACTTTACACCAGCGGCGCGTGCCCCGCGATTGCCTGCCTCCATAATCCCTGGCCCGCCGCCCGTAATAATCGTGAGTCCCGCCTCGCCTAGCAATCGCGCCGTTTCTTCGGCAGCGCTATACATAGCATCGCCCTCGCGCACCCGCGCCGAGCCAAATAGCGTTACAGCATCGCCAAGCCCGGCCAGCGCATCAAACCCCTCGACAAACTCACCCATAATTCGCAGCACGCGCCATGGGTCGGAGTGCGTGAAATCGAGGGGCGTATGCGGCGTAGCCAGCAAGCGTTCGTCTTCGGTAGGCTTACCACTAATCACCGCGCGGTTCAAAGAGCGGTGTTGGTGGCGGCGCAAGGGGCGGCGGGTCAAGCGATCTTTGGGTGCCATGAAAACCTCGCTTAGCATTGATTAACGGCAGGTATTCTTTCCTAGGGCAGCGTGGCCATACCCACACCAAACTATTATCACGTGCTATGTGATCGCAGGCAAAAAGCGGTGCCGTAAGCTGCAAAACCACGTCATTGCGTAAGTGCTATAGCAATCTTATCTGAATTATAAACCTGGCAGGTGCGACCAGCAGTGCCGTGTTCTGATGCGCTGAGCGCCGCACCTGCCAGGTTTCACAACTGACGTAGGATGGCTATAGTAGTATAGCGCGAACTGCCCAGAGCAGTACGTCATGCAGGTACAGCGTAAGTCTGGTTACATGATTGGTATGCTGACTTTTGGCACACATGATATACTCGTAAGGTTGTATGTTCGGTGCAGAAGTAAACAATTTGAGAGGCTATGAAGCAGAAACTGGTTGGTCTGCTGGTTATTATACTGTTTGCCAGCGCGCTGCTGGTGGCACCGCCTGTCGCTCAGGCCAGCACCACGCCCCCACCACAGGTGACGTTACTCACTGATGGCGTGCGTATTCGCTGGCAGCATGTACCTGCCGCCCGTCTATCCGAGCTACGTCCAGGTGCAACGCCGCTCATCACGATCGGCGGTATGCAGGTGCCGGGGCAGCTTGTGGCGCTGCGCATCTCTGGCGATGGGCCAGTAATTCCACAGATCGAGCAGCTCGAAAGCGCGCCCTGGTATGGGAGCTTGCCTGTCGCAACCACCATTACGCCGCACCTGGTTGGTGGCGATCCGCGCCCGGCGCTAGCTGCCTCGGCCAGTAGCGCGCTGCCTAGTGCACCAGTGGTTGTGCTGCGCGAATCGCGGCTGCGTGGTGTGCGCGTGGCGGTGTTAGCATTGAGCCGTGTGTTTGCCACACCGCAAGGGCTGCGCTCACTCGCGTCACTATCGTTCACCCTACCGGGTGCTACGCCGCTGCCCGCCGATCCCAGTAGTTTGCTCGACACAGCTGGGCCATTCTTAGTGTCGGCACCGCCAAGTAACCCGGCTGCAGGCGTGGGCTGGAAGATTCAGGTGGCGCAAGCAGGCATCCAGCGCGTAACAGCGGCGGCGCTCAGCGCGGCGGGCGTTTCGCTGGCCCAGCCGCAGCTGTTACAGCTGCACTATGCGGGCACCGAAGTGGCGCTTGAGCAGCGCGGCACAGGCAGCAACCTCGAATTCCGTTTCTACGCGCCCGCGCCCGGCGACCGCTGGAATAGCACCGATATCTACTGGCTGACGCTCGGCACTGCCCCTGGGCTGCGCATGGCCGGGCGCTCGGTTGCACCCGGCAGCGCGCCATTAAGCGGCTTTGCCTTTGAGCGCGGCGTGTGGCGCGACAATAAGCTGTACGATTCGCTATTGGCCGGCCCCGATGGCGACCACTGGTTCGCCACCGATATGCGGGTTGCCCCGCTTGTAGCAGGCCAGCCGCCCGAGCCGCCAGCGGTAACGCAGGTGCTGATTACGCCCACGCTGACGTTAGTGAATGACACCACGACGATTACCACCACTGGCAGCAGCTACCTCGACACCACCCACACCCTGAACGTTACCCTGGCGAACACAACGCTGGGCGCAGCCTGGAGCGGCATTGGCGACTGGTCGCATACCATGATGTTTCCTGCGCCATCGAAGCGTATTCAGCTCACACTGCTGCCCTCCAGCGCCGCCGATGGCTACGAAATCGATAGCATCGCCTGGCAGGTGCCGGTATTGCTCGATCTGCATGAGCGTGGGGCTGCGTTTACCGGGCGTGTAGGCAGCTGGCGTTATCAGCTAGAGAATATTCCGCCTGGCAGCGTGTTGTACGATGTGAGCGATCCGCTGAAGCCTGCGCTGCTAAGCAATTTGCTGGTAGGGAATGCGGCTAACACGCAATTCGAAGATGGATCGGAAGATGGGTCGGAAGTGCATCAATATGTGCTAGCTGGCCCCGGCACCCTGTTTGCGCCAACTATTACGCGCAGCCCAGCGTTCGATATGGCGACACCCGCGCGTGTGCTGTATATTGCCCCGGCGGCGCTGCGTAGCGCCCTCGCGCCCCTACTTACCCACCGGCAGACACAGGGTCTCAGCGTTCGCGCGATCGATGTTCAGGCGATCTATGATCGCTGGAGCTACGGCCAGGTGTCGCCGCAGGCGATCCGCGATTTCTTGCGCTATACCGCCGCAACTTGGGCTACGCCGCCGATAGCAGTGACCTTAGTGGGCGATGGAACGATCGACCCCAAGAACTATACGAAACGCAACAATACGAATTACATCCCGCCGTTTCAAGCGAATGTTGATCCCTGGCTGGGTGAAACTGCCTGCGAACAGTGTTTCGTGCGGCTCGATGGTGACGACGCGACCGTGGATATGTTGCCCGATATGACGCTTGGGCGCCTGCCGGTGCGCAGCCCCAGCGAAGTGACCGCGCTGGTGAGCAAGATTGTAACCTACGAAACCAGCCCGCTTAATCTGCTATGGCGCTCGCAGGCGGTATACGTGGCTGACAACTACCTTGACGCGCAAGACCAGCCTGATATCGCGGGCGATTTTGCCGCCTTCGCCAATGCAAGCGTGGCATTGCAACCTGAAGGTATGACTATCAATCGGCTGTACTACGATCCTTCACCTACGCGGCCCGCCCAACCCTGGCGCGAGCCTAACGCAGCGCGTGCGTACCAACGCACGCTCGGGCTGCTGAATGCAGGTGCCGGGCTGGTGAATTATATCGGTCACGGCAGCCAGTACCAGTGGGCGGTAACCGATTACAGCGCCAACCCGCCCTACCTGCTGGGCCAGTATGACCCCGATGATTTGACGAATGGCACGCGCCAGCCAATTCTGCTAGAACTGACCTGCCTCACGGCGGCGTTCCAAACACCCTCCTACGGCGGTACTATCGACGAGCGGCTGCTGCTAAACCCGGCGGGCGGGGCGATTGCGGTGTGGGGGCCAACCGGCCAGGGCGTGTCGCACGGCCACGATTCGCTGCAACTGGGCTTCTATACCAAGCTTTGGTCGTCGCCGCCACTGAGTGCGCGCGTGGGTGCGCTAGCGCTAGCTGGTTATACCGAGCTGTTCACCAATGGGTTTTGCTGCCAGGATGCGATTTCTACCTACGCTCTGCTCGGCGATGCGATGCAGCTGGCGCGAGTGGAACCCAGCCAGTCGCTGTATGTGCCAGTGGCGCGCAAGAGCTGAGTAGGCACTGCAAGATGAACGCTGAACAGCGCGAACAGCGAAGGTTCAGCTACGCTGCGGATGGACTAGCTGCGGCCATTCGGTGCCTACACCGGAAAAAGACACCATGTACATTAGGCTGCGCGCCGGTGGGCATTCGCCACGCTTCTGTTCGCATTCGTATTTCTCCCAGGCTAGTGGGCTTATACGTTGCTCAGTGGCCGCCAAAGCAAAAACATATCGGCCAGCGCGGCGCTCATAATCCCGATGGCGTAGGCGAGCAGGTCGTACCAGTGAAAGCCCGTGCCGAGGGCAATTGCTGCCAATCTCAGAATGAAGTTGCCACTGTGCGCCATAATAGCAGGGATGCCGGTAAGCTGAAAACTTTCGATTGCGGCCATAAGCGCCAGCGCGACCAGCGCAGTGCGCAGCGGTCGGCGACCGGGTTGGAGCGCGCGCAGGAGCAAGTATACGAGCACCGCATACAGCGCATCGCCCAGGTACTTATCGAGCAGGGGCACACCACTGTGCAACACGCGCGAAAGCACGCCCCCCACAATTGTGAGGAGCGCAAGCACAAGGTAGCGGCGGCTGAGGTTATTCATTGGGCAGCATACAGCGCGCGTGTGCCTATGGCTCGGTAACGAGATTTTGGTGTATGTTTACTAACCCACGCGGAGCAAAGTGGGGTGAGATTGCCCCACGCAACCAATGGCAAACACGGTTTTCCAATGCACTATACTATTTGGCGCAAGAGCACCAGCGAGCGGCTGCGCAGCGCGTAAGGCTGGCCTGGCGTGGTGGTGGTTGGGCCATCGGCTTCAGGCTGGGCAGTATCGAGCAGCATTTCCCACCGGCTTTTCGGGCCACCTGGTAAGGTGAACGGCACATCCTCGGGGGCCGAATTCACCAGCAGCAGTAATGTATCATCCTGAATGACGTTGCCATGCTCATCCCAGTCGCTCATCAGCGGGCCATTGAGCTGCATTCCCAGGCAGAATGCCAGCGAAGTGCTCCACTCATTGTCACTCATTTCCTGCCCATCATAGCGAATCCATTCGATATCCTGCACATTGCTGCCGTGGATGCTACGGCCCTGAAAGAACTTGCGGCGGTGCAGTGCCGGGTGGGCATTGCGAATACGAATGAGCTTGCGGGTAAATTCGAGCATGGTACGCCCGCCATCGTCGAGCTGCCAATCGATCCAGTTGAGCTCGTTATCCTGGCAGTACGTATTGTTGTTCCCATACTGGGTACGGCTGCGCTCATCGCCGGCCAATAGCATGGGCACACCCTGCGATAGCAGCAGCGTTGCCATCAGGTTGCGCTGCTGGCGCGCGCGCAGCTCGTTAATAATTGGCTCATCGGTCGGGCCTTCAACGCCATGGTTCCACGAGTTGTTATGATTCTCGCCATCGCGATTATTCTCGCCATTGGCCTCGTTATGCTTGTGGTTGTAGCTCACCAAGTCGCGCATGGTAAACCCATCGTGCGCGGTGATAAAATTAATGCTAGCGTAGGGCCGCCGCCCATTGTGCTTATACAGGTCGCTCGATCCAGTAAGCCGGTACGCTATCTCGGCGGTGGGGATGGCATCGCCCTTCCAGTAGCAGCGCATGGTGTCGCGGTATTTACCGTTCCATTCGGCCCATAGCACTGGGAAATTGCCAACCTGATAGCCACCCGGGCCAATATCCCACGGCTCGGCAATCAGCTTGGTCTGTGAGAGGATTGGATCCTGGTGGATCATGTCGAAGAAGGTACTGAGACGCGCGTCGGCGTGCAGCCCACGCGCCAGGGTCGAGGCTAAATCGAAGCGGAAGCCATCGACATGCATCTCGGTTACCCAGTAGCGCAGGCTGTCCATAATTAGCTGGAGCGGGCGCGGGTGCAGCATGCTCAGGCTGTTCCCACAGCCGGTGTAGTCGATATATTCGCGCAGCAGATCGGGTGGCTGGCGGTAGTACACCAGGTTATCAATCCCACGGAACGACAGGGTTGGGCCGAGGCGGCCAGCTTCGCAGGTGTGGTTGTATACCACATCGAGAATAACTTCAATACCCGCCGCATGGAAGGCTTTCACCATTGCCTTGAATTCCGGAACCTGCTCGCCGATGCTGCCCGTGCTACTATAGCGTGCATCGGGGGCAAAGAACCCGAGGGTGTTGTAGCCCCAATAGTTCACTGTGCCCAGGTCGTTTAGGAAGCGCTCATCGACATGATGATGAATGGGCAGCAACTCTACTGCGGTCACGCCCAGCGACTTCAGGTAGTCGATCACGGCGGGCTGGGCCAGGCCCGCATAGGTGCCGCGCAAGTGCTCGGGTATGTCGGGATGCAGCTTGGTAAAGCCCTTGACGTGCATTTCGTAAATCACCGACTGGTGCAGCGGTGTGGCGGGCGAACGATCGTCGCCCCAATCGAACGCGGGGTCGATCACCACGCCGCGTGGCACATACGGCGCACTATTGCGCATGTCGGGCATCAAGTCTTCATAGCGATTGCCCACAACATAGCCATATACGACATCGTTATAAATCAGTTCGCCAGTGATGGCTTTCGCATATGGGTCAACGAGCAATTTGCCCGGGGTAAAGCGATGTCCTTCTTCGGGATCATATGGGCCATAGACGCGATAGCCATAAACCTGCCCAGGCTGTATACCGGGAATATAGACATGCCACACATTATCAGTTTGCTCGGGCATGATAATGCGCTCGCGCTCTGTTTGGGCGGTTGGTGTATCGAATAGGCAGAGTTCTACGCCGGTGGAATGCTGTGAAAATAGGGCGAAATTTACCCCCAGTCCATCCCACGTTGCGCCAAGTGGGTAGGGTTTACCCGGCCATAGCTGTGTCATTACTGGTTTCTCCTGAGGTTCCTATCGTTGCCACCAGTGTTCTGCTTTGAACAACGAGCGCGTGCGTAAAATTTACATGCGTAGTGCTTGTAATCCCGCTTGGCCTATTCGTACTATACCAATCGCTGCTTTGCTATTGTACCCGAATCCGGCGCGATTACTATAATTGGTCGTTTTCAGATCAGGGCTTGCGCTCACCTGAGCACATGCTTCATCTGTATCGCGCCAGCTTCCCTTCATTCCAGGCAACATAAATACCTGCGCCGGGCACAGCGTCGTCGCCCGATGCAGGTTTGTGCGCCTGCCATCAATCACCGCAACCTGTGGAATGCACAATCGCGCTCAAGGTACTGGCAGGAGCGTATGGTTGTGCGCATTTGTGCAATTATAACATTAGCGCTACTGAAGTGTAGTGTCACGTAGATGACAACCACAGCCCTGCGTCGATCACGGGCATTATACTCAATTCGCTTTACCATCTGCCCTCATTACAGGGCGTAGTGCATCTGCCTTGTGCTGCTGGCAAAGGCGCAGTGTTCAACTGGCGTTTGGCGCGACCAGGGCCTGCACTATTGGTAACGGCCGCTCGCTATACTGCGTAGGAAATGTGCGCCGACGCTGAGTATGTGAGAGCTATGGATTCAACGCGCTACTACCTGGGGTTTAATCTCGTCAACGGTATTGGGCCAGCCCGCCTCGATCGGCTGGTCGAATATTGTGGCTCGCTTGAGGCTGCCTGGCGCGCCACGCCCGGCGATATGCTGGCGTCCGGGCTGGATGCGCGCAGTATGCAGGCGTTGAGCGCAGGCCAGCGCACGATTGATCTTGATGCCGAGCTGGAGCGCGTGGCGCGCACGGGCATAAAGCTGCTCACCCGCGAAGATGCGAGCTACCCGGCCGCGCTGGTGCACATTCCTGCGCCGCCGCCCTTGTTGTATGTGCGCGGGCAAATTGCCGCTGTCGATGCCTGGAGCATTGCCGTGGTTGGCACGCGCTCGCCAACGTCTTATGGCAAGGAAGTGACGCAGCGGCTGGCCGGTGATCTGGCGGGTGCGGGATTGACAATTGTGAGTGGGCTGGCGATTGGCGTTGATACGCTGGCGCATCGTAGCGCACTCGAACAGGGCGGGCGCACAATTGCAGTGCTGGCTTGCGGTGCCGATTTAGTGTATCCCGAGCGCAACCAGGCGCTGGCCGACGAAATCTGCGCGGCTGGGGCGATTGTGAGTGAGTTCCCGCTTGGCACCAAGCCCACGCCGCAGATGTTCCCGGTGCGCAACCGGCTCATCAGTGGGCTGGCGCTGGGCACCCTAGTAGTAGAAGCGGCCTATGGCAGCGGCGCGCTGATTACAGTTGAATATGCGCTTGAGCAGGGGCGCGAGGTGTTCGCTGTGCCCGGTTCGATCTTCTCGAAAATGAGCCAGGGCACGAATGCGCTTATTCGTAATGGTGCCGCCATCGCCACCCAAGCGCAAGATATTCTCGATGCGCTGAATTTGAGCACGCTTGCGGTGCAGCAAGAAGTGCAGGCCGCCTTCCCCGCCGAACCAGCTGAGGCCGCACTGCTTGAGTTTGTTTCCTACGAGCCGCAGCACGTTGATGAGCTGCGCCGCGCCTGCGGCCTGCCGATCGCCGAAGTATCGGCGCTGCTAGCGATGATGGAGCTGAAAGGGCTGGTGCGCCAGGCCGGTGCGCTGCAATTTGTGCGCGTGCACGAGCAGCGCGCCAGCTACAACGTGGCTGGGGGCGCAGCGTAGGTTTGTGGCTGCAAATGATGCCGACGCACTCACGCTTCCAGCCAGTCGGCCAATGCGGCGAGCGTTGGCACAATGTGTAGCGGCTGCGGCCCACCCGGCTCAATGCTTTCGTTCTGGCGGTTGATCCATACTACTGGAATGCCTAGCTCGTTGCAGGGCCGCACATCATGAAACAGACTCTGCGCGGCGTGCAGCCAGCGCCGCTCGCCAATGTACTCGCGCGCCGCTAAGAAATGCGCATGCCCCGGCTTGTAGCTACGCACCTGCTGGGCGGTGACAATCAGCTCGAAGGGCGCGGCGAAGTGTTGGCGCGAACCAGCCAGTAAATCGTCGTCCACATTCGAGAGAATGCCCAGCGCATAGCCAGCCGCCGCGAGGCGTTGCAGTGCGGCGTCGGTGTCGGCGAAGGGCGGCCAGGCTGGCACACTGGCCGCGAAACGTTCGGCGGCGGCTGGCTCCATGTCCCACCCCAAAAACTCGGCCACGCGCGTGGCCGTTTCGGCCAGCACCGCGCGGTACGAGCGAAACGCCTCAGCCTGCACATGCGGCTCGACTTCGTGGTAAATACCAAGCACCCGTTCAGGCTCAAGCTCTAGCTCAGCGGCAACCCCGGCGGCCTCGGCTTCGGCCAGAAATGCGCGTGCAATCCCGCGCTGCCAATCGATTAACGTCCCATAGCAATCGAAGGTAATAATGTCGTAAGAGGCAGGCATGGCTCATCCTTCCTTTCTGCACTTCAGTGCAAATGTGCGCATATTATAGCCTGCCATGTGCAACCGGGTGTGTGGGCGGCGCGTATAGGCTACAGAAATGCTGGAAAATGCGCGGCTTCGGCTGCGTCATCCGGCCATATTTGTTCGTCTAAACAGGTGCTTGAACAGGGTAGTGCAAGCTGAAATCATAAATAAAGCGATCCAAAAACGCTGTACTGCTGCGCCTTTATGCTCAATCTTCGTTCGTCAGTGGTCGGTGGCTTGTCTTTGCATCGGAAAGGTATTCTTGCGGTATGCAATCGCAGCTACAGATAGATGATCCGCGCCAGCGTGCGCTCAACCGCATGAAATGGCTAGCGACTGGCTTACTGGTCGGCGTCGCGCTGCTGTTCGTGGTGGCGCGCCTGCTCGAACGCCAATATGCCTGGGTGGGCTTTGTGCGCGCATTTGCCGAGGCGGCGATGATTGGTGCGCTGGCCGACTGGTTCGCTGTAACGGCGCTGTTTCGGCACCCGCTTGGGCTGCGCATTCCGCACACTGCGATTATTCCGCGCCGTAAGGATAGCATTGGCGCGAGTATTGGGCGCTTCGTGGCCGATAACTTTCTTTCCGAAGACGTGCTAGTTGGCCGCCTTCGAGCGCAGCGCGTGGTCGAGCGGGCGGCGGCGGCGCTGAGCCAGACTGACCTGAACAGTCAGGTGGCGCGGCATGTCGCTACGGCGCTGAATAATGCGCTGCGTGTGGTAAACGACGCCGATGTCCAGGCGCTCATTGAGCATAGTGTCGTGTCGCGGGTGCGCAGCGTGCACCCTGCGCCGCTGGTGGGGCGCACGCTCGCCGTCGTGCTCGGCGGCCGTCGCCAAACCGAATTGGTCTATGAACTGGCAAACCTTACTGCACACTTGCTCGAAGAAAATAAGGCGGCCATTCGCCTGAAAATTCAGCAGGAAACGCCCTGGTGGCTGCCACGCTCGGTCGATCATCACATCGCCGAGCGGCTCTTCGATACGATTGATACGACCTTGCAGGCGGTTAGCTCCGATCCGCACCACCCGTTTCACGATCGCTTCAACGCGCTGCTGTATGAGTTTATCGAGCGGCTACAGCACGACCCGGCGACGATCGCGCGCGGCGAGGCGCTGAAGGATGATCTGCTGCAAAATCCGATCGTGCGCGATTTTTCGGCGTCGTTGTGGCTTGATATCAAGGTGGCGCTGCTGGCGCAAAGCGAACGGCCCGATTCGACGTTGCAGCGCGCAATTGAGCGGGCGGTGCGCCAGTTTGGCGAGCTACTGCTGCGCGATGAAGCGCTGGCCGGTAAGCTCGAACGATTGGTTGAGCGAGTGGTTGTGTATGCCAGCCAGGAATACCGCTATCAGTTCGGCCAGCTGATTGCGCACAC